>JAXJVE010000513.1:0-3554 GCA_036308705.1 Acutalibacteraceae bacterium | reverse complement strand
GATATAAAGCTCGGCAGGGGAGAGGTTGATAAACTCATTGAGGTTTATTGCGAAAATATCCGACGCTGTGCAAAATACGGCGTTAAGTGCGTAACATATAATTTTATGCCCGTTTTTGACTGGACACGAACACAGCTCGATAAAGAAGCTCCCGACGGCTCAACAAGCCTTGTTATGTATTGGGAGCAGATGAAGGGTCTTGACCCTCTCAAAGATGATATTCACCTCCCCGGCTGGGATTCAAGCTACACTCAGGATGAAGTAAGAGAGCTTATCAACGCATACGGCGAAATCGGCGAAGAAGGTCTTTGGGCAAACCTTGAGCGTTTTCTCAAAAAAGTTGTTCCCGTTGCCGAAGAATGCGGCGTAAGAATGGCTATTCATCCCGATGACCCCCCGTACCCCATCTTCGGTCTTCCCAGAATTATAACAAACGAAGAAAATCTTGACAGAATGCTCGCAATTGTTGATTCTCCCGCAAACAGCCTTTGCCTTTGCACAGGTTCACTCGGCTGTGCAGCATCAAATGATGTTACCGCAATGGTACGCAAATACAGTGCGGCAGACAGAATCGCATTTATGCATATGAGAAATATTCTTATTATGCCCGACGGCAGTTTTGAAGAAAGCGGCCATCTTTCACACTGCGGCAGCCTTGATATGTATGAAATCACAAAGGCTCTTGTTGAAACAGGTTTTGACGGTTATGTAAGACCTGACCACGGCAGAATGATATGGGGCGAAACAGGTAAGCCCGGCTACGGACTCTATGACCGTGCACTCGGTGCGGCATACATCAACGGACTTTTTGAGGCTTGCGAAAAAGCCTGTAAATAATCGGAGGAATATAAAATGAATCAGATATCAGAAAAAATAATGTCAATCGGCGTTGTGCCCGTAATCAAGCTCAACAATCCCGAAAGAGATTCGGTTGTCCTTGCAAAAGCACTTGTTGAAGGCGGTGTGCCTGTTGCGGAGGTTACATTCCGTGCTGCAGGTGCCGCAACAGCGATAAAGCTTATGAGCGAAAACGTTCCCGAAATGCTTGTAGGTGCGGGTACCGTACTTTCAACCGCACAGGTTGACGAAGCAATCGAAGCGGGTGCAAAATTCATTGTTACTCCCGGCCTTGACGAAGAAATCGTTAAGTATTGTCAGAGCAAAAACATCCCCATTTATGCGGGATGCACAACTCCCACAGACTACCATACCGCATACAGACTCGGTCTTGATGTGCTCAAATTCTTCCCCGCAGAGCAGAGCGGCGGTCTTGATAAAATCAAGGCTATGAGTGCTCCCTTCCCGATGTTCAAGGTTATGCCCACAGGCGGTATTTCACTCAAAAACCTCGGTGAATATCTCTCATGCCCCGTTATTGCGGCTTGCGGCGGCTCATATATGGTAACCGCAGACCTCATTGATAATCAGAAATGGGATGAAATCATCGACCTTTGCAAAAAGTCGGTTGATATCGTTAAGGAGGCAAGAAAATAATGGCAAGAGTAGTTACTTTCGGCGAAATTATGCTTCGCCTTGCACCCAACGGATATTACCGTTTCTTCCAGGATAACCAGCTTCAGGCTACCTTCGGCGGCGGTGAAGCAAATGTTTCCGTTTCACTTGCAAACTTCGGATTTGACTCCGTTTATGTTACAAAACTCCCCTCTCACGCAATCGGCCAGGCGGCTGTTGATTCACTCAGATATTTCGGTGTTGACACAAGCAAAATCGTAAGAGGCGGTGAGCGAGTAGGCATTTATTTCCTTGAAAAAGGTGCTTCTCAGAGAGGCAGTGTATGTATCTATGACAGAGCACATTCTGCAATTCAAGAAGCTGCTCCCTCGGATTTTGACTGGGACAGCATTTTTGAAGGTGCGGACTGGTTTCATTTTACAGGTATCACCCCCGCACTCGGTGCAAACCTTGTTGAAATATGCAAACAGGCTTGTGTTGCCGCAAAGGCAAAGGGCGTAAAGATTTCGTGCGACCTCAACTACAGAGGCAAACTCTGGACAAGAGCCGAAGCCCGTGAAGCAATGACAGAGCTTTGCAAATATGTTGACGTTTGTATTTCAAACGAAGAAGATGCAAAGGACGTTTTCGGCATTGAGGCTGAAAACACCGATATCTACGGCGGCAAGCTCAACAAGGACGGCTATAAGTCCGTTGCAAAACAGCTTGCAGATAAATTCGGCTTTGAGAAGGTTGCAATCACTCTCCGTTCATCAATTTCGGCAAACGATAACGACTGGGCGGCGATGCTCTACGACGGTGAAAACTACTGCTTCTCAAAAGAATATCACCTTCACATCGTTGACAGAGTTGGCGGCGGCGACAGCTTCGGCGGCGGTCTTATCTACGCTCTTCTCAGCGGTAAGGATTCACAGAGTGCAATCGAATTTGCGGTTGCGGCATCAGCTCTCAAGCATTCAATCGAGGGCGACTTCAACAGAGTTTCGGTTTCAGAAGTTGAAAAACTTGCTGGCGGCGACGGTTCAGGCAGAGTACAGAGATAAATAATTAACCGCAGAGAAAAATCTCTGCGGTTTTTATTATTTGCAATATTTTTCGGCAATCTGTGCCGCACAGTGCACAAGCTCCGAACAGGGGCGTTTTTTATAGTATGCGGCTGTTCTTGCCTCAGGATTGGGGTCTGATGTTTTTTCTTCAAGTCCGAGAAGTTCACGGCATATTATCGAGCCGTTTTCTTCTTTGAAATCCGCAGAAGCCTTCTGAATAAGAGCGTAAAGCTCCTTTTTCTTTTCGTGGTCATTGGGGTCGGCTGATGCAAAACGGTTTGAAAGCACCATTATCATTCCGCTTACCGCACCGCAGACTTCTCTCATTCTTCCCATTCCTCCGCCAAATCCCGCAGAAAGACGCATTGCTTCATCTTCGCTGAGGTTTGTTTCATCCCTGAACGCACAGAAAACCGCCTGACAGCAGTTACACCCGCCCTCAAAAAGTTCCTTTGCTTTATCTGCCTTACTCATATCAACATCTCCCTGATTTTGTATTTATAATGTAAAATATAATAAATAAGCAGATAAAAGTCAATAAAGTTTATAAAATGTTAAAAATTTACTATTCCATTTTTGAAAATAGTGTGATATAATGCACTATATAATTCTCTTATTATGAGAAAATATAAAACGGAGGATAAAAAAATGATTAAATTCTCAAAGAAAATTCTCGCTCTTGTACTTTCTCTGCTTATGATGTTCTCATTTATGGCAGTATCAGCAAGTGCAGAAGGCGAAGGCACAGAACCCACAGAAACAGTTACTATCCTGATCCCCTCACCCGTATGCACATTTGACCAGAAAACAATGACAATTACGGTTGCAAAAGCTAAAGATATCACATACGGCGAAGGTGAAGACAAGTATAATTACCCTGTAGAATTCACCGCAGCAGACGATGAAGCTATTGCTCTTGTTCCCAATGCAGACGGCAGCTTCGTTATCGAAAACGTTGAACTCGGCACAGAATACACCATCACTGCTACTCTCAATGACACCAAAGATGATGATGTAACAGTTGCAGGTACAGCT
>JAXJVE010000512.1:0-4379 GCA_036308705.1 Acutalibacteraceae bacterium | reverse complement strand
TGTATTCATCGGCATCAATCGCACCGATTCTGCCGAGAATATGGGGAGCGAGCGTGCCGTCGGTGTAATATCTCACGGGATCAACCCTGACATCAATACCCTTGTAAAAATCGCCGTTTTCTTTGATATTTGCAACAACGGCATCGGGAACATTCTCCGCAAAAGTGAACGGAGTTCCGATTTTAAAGAAAATTCTTTTCAGTTCGTAGCAAACGGAAGCTATTTTGCGGGCATCTTCTTTGGTATAGCCCTGCAAATCATAGTCATTCACAAGCTCGATAAAGCAGTTTTCGGCGGTTGCATATTCGTTGAGGTCAAGCATATCGGAGCTTTTCATCTCTTTTATAAGCTTTTCGCTGTCCTCTTTGAACTGAACAACGCCGTTTGGGTCAATAACAAGCGGAAGATTATCGTTCCACTCAAGACCGTTGCTTTCAAAAAGTCTGATAAGGCTGATTATTATTTCGTTACGCTCGCTCTGTTCTTTTGTTGAGGGAAAATAAGCGGCGTCAAAGATAATCGAATAGCCCTGATCGTTATATATAAGAGGATTGCCGTAGCAGTCAACAATTTCGCCTCTTGCGGCAGAGATTGTTGCCGTTTTTGCGGAAACGGAGGAGCTTGCGGCATCATATTTTTCACCGTCAATGAGCTGTACCTTAACAAGGTCAGCACCGAAAAATGCAAAGAAGGCGAGCAGCACGCAAAGGGATATAATGCGTCTTTTGGGTGTGATTTTAACGTGCATATTGCTACCTCCTTTTAAGATTATTGTTCTTCAGAAAACTTCTTTTCAAAACTGCGGATTATAAGGAAAAATAAGGGAGTTAACAGTGAAGTAAAAAGAATTGAGGGCAGATAGTACCGCCACAAAAGATAAAACGCACTGTCTGTTTTGGTAAAAACGATGTTGAAAAGCCAGTAACCGATGTTATAAATAACGGTTGTAAGGGTTGAAAGCAGGGTTGCGGTGATGATGTTGTTACGCATAATTGTGTTAATCAGCGTGCCGCAGAGGAAACCTGTTGTGAGAAGAAAAAGAGCATTGAAGCTTGCACCCGAAGCGAAAACATCCCAGAGTGCACCCGCAAAAACGCCGAATATCATTCCCCATATATCACGCTCATACATCGCAATGCACACAACTGCGGGTATAAGCAACAAAGCCCTGACACCGAAAATCTGCGGAAAAATGCCGTCTGTATTCTGAAAAACGGACAGCAGCAGTAAAATCAGGGCAAGGCATATCCTGCGTATTATTATTTTTTTGTTTTGTGTTTCGATTGTCATAGATAACTTACTGTTCTTTCTGACCGTCAAAATGGGTGATGATAAAAACATCTGTCAGCTCTGAAAAATCCGTACCGGGTTCGATAATTGCACTTGCGGAAATATCAACCGTACCGTCAACAATATCAACAATGTTGCCGATTATGAGGTCACGGGGGAAGATGCCGCCCACACCCGATGTGCATACAATACCGCCCGCTGTAACTGATGTTGAGCCGGGCAGACCGGGCATATGGCAATGGCCGTCTTTGGCAAGAGCAACGGTTGAGGTTACATAGCCGAGATCCCTTGTTCTTACCTCATAGGCACTTACGTTGACTTTGGGGTTGAGGATTGTGTTGACCGTGCACTGATTGGGGGTTACGGATGCAACAACGCCGACAAGATAGTTGCCGTAGATTACGGGGTCATTTACCCTGATATCGTGAAGCGAACCTTTGTTGAGAGTGAACGAGCCGAGGTTATCTGCCGAATCTCTGCCGATAACCGCCGCTTCTTCAAAAACATAGTCGGTATGCTGCTCTTTTATCTCAAGAAACTGCTGATAGAAATCATTTTTGTGCTTGAGCTGTTCGTAGTCAACAAGCTGGTCGGTGAGATTATCAATCTCTTTTTTCAGAGCCTCATTTTCTTTGAGCAAGGTTGACGATGATTTGAACGAAATCGGCAGATTCTCAAATTCGGCAACGATTGCGGATGAAAGGCGTGAAAGAGGGCTGAAAATAAAACTTGTTACGCTTGTCAGAGGCGAAGACCCGCTTCTTGAAGCAACAGCAAACAGTGAGCCTGCAAGCAGAGCTGCGGCTATAACTGCAAATATCTTGAATGCTGAACTTTTCAGAAAGCGGATCATCGGTTAATCTCCTTAGATATATTTTTTGTTACTTGTGATGCTCAGTGAATCGTTTTCAAGGCAAAGACCTGTACCGTCTGCAACGCAGTCGAGGGGATTCTGAGCGATAACAACGGGAATTTTTGTTTCAGCTGAGATAAGCTGGTCAAGACCTCTGAGCAGAGCACCGCCGCCTGTGAGCATAATGCCGTGGTCAATGATATCTGCGGCAAGCTCGGGAGGAGTCTTTTCAAGGGTTGATTTAACTGCGTCAACAATCTGTGAAACGGGGTCTGCAAGTGCCTCACGGATTTCTTCGCTTGTAACGTCAACATTCTTGGGAAGACCGTCCATAAGGTTTCTGCCCTTGATGTTGATTGTGCCTTCGCCCTCATAGGGGTAAGCTGAACCGATTTTGATTTTGATATCTTCAGCGGTTCTTTCACCGATAAGAAGATTATATTTTTTCTTGATATAGGATATGATAGCTTCGTCGAAGTTATCGCCTGCAACTCTTGCCGAGTTTGCGGTAACAACGTCGCCGAGTGAGATAACCGCAACTTCAGCAGTACCGCCGCCGATATCAACAACCATGCTGCCTGTTGCTTCGCTTACGGGAAGACCCGAACCGATAGCAGCTGCCATGGGCTCTTCGATAAGGCTTACATATTTTGCACCCGCACTCTTTGCAGCGTCATAAACCGCTTTTCTTTCAACTTCGGTAACGCCTGAGGGGATGCAGATAAGAACTCTGATTCTTGAGAAGGGGTTTCTCTTTGTTGTTCTTTTGATGAATGATGCAATCATTTCTGCGGTAATTTCGAAATCAGCAATAACGCCGTCTTTAAGGGGACGAACAGCGGTGATTGAACCGGGAGTTCTGCCTATCATTTCTTTAGCTTCCATACCAACAGCAACAACTCTGGGGGGATTGCTCTTCTGGTCAACCGCAACAACGGAGGGTTCTCTGATAACAATGCCCTTGCCCTTAACGAATACGAGGGTGTTGGCGGTACCTAAATCTATACCGATATCCTGTGTAAAAAGCATATTAATTTCTCCTTATCTTATCTGAAAAATTCGATTGTGCTGAGGATTGAGATGATTTCGTCGATATCCTCGTTCATATTGTTGTTTGATGAAAGCATACAGGAATAAACATCGCCTGCGTGTTCAAAAACGATAAGACCTACGAATGAGCTCATAACGGTGAGGTTGCCCTTGCCGTCGTCTTCTCTGACGCCTGTGTCTTCAACCCATGCATACATATACTGAGCTTTGATATCCTTGCCGAGAGTGATTGCTCTGTTGCCTGTTTCTGCTGAGGGGAAGTTTACTTTTGCAAGGTTGATAACGCTCTGTCTTTTTTCAAGAACTTCGCTGAGTGAAGTATCCTTGATGTGTGAAAGTCTGATGTTATCTTTTGTACCGTCTCTGATAATATCAAGGTCGGCTGCGGTGAGTTTATCTGACCAACCGTCGGGGATGTTGAGAGCGTATGTGGGGCCTTCAACTCTTCTGCCTACAACGATGGGGTGCTTGATAGCAACGGGTGATGTAACAAGCTCGCCGTCCTCGCCTTTTTCGATTTTGCCGTTGATATCGGTAACATAGATGATGATGTTACCTGCTTCATCTCTGATTACGCCGCCGTCTTTTTCTGTAACTGCGGGATAATCGCCTACAAGGTCAGGCTTTTTTGCACAAGCTGCAAAGCAACTGAGAACAGTCACGGCGCAAATGATAATTGCAATATACTTTTTCATAACTAAAAATCCTTTCGTTTGTGAGCTTCTCAGCCGTTAAGAGCCTTGAACGCTTCTTTGTTATTTTTATAAAGAGTTTTATAAACCTCATAGTTGCGGTCATAAACCTCTTTGTTTTCGGGGTTGGGGGTGAAGGTTTTCTTTGCGGGGATAAGGCGTTTTGCCTGAGCAACATCATCAATAACGCCAAGACCTACCGCCATAATAACCGCCGCACCGACTGCACCTACATTCTGAGGGCTGTCAACTGTTTCAACGGTTCTGCCTGTTACATCGGCAAGAATCTGACAGGTAACATCAGAAAGAGCACCGCCGCCTACAAAACGGACAACATCTGAGGTTTTGATTTTCTTATCCTGAGTTTCAAGGAACCAACGCATATGCATACATACGCCCTCAAGAACCGAACGGATAAGCTCTGTTTTGCCAACATCGAGGCTGATGTTGAAGAACATACCTCTTGAGTTGGGGTCTTCAAACGGGCAACGGTT
>JAXJVE010000511.1:0-5103 GCA_036308705.1 Acutalibacteraceae bacterium | reverse complement strand
TCGCCGTTGCTGTAAACCGCATATACCTGCATCTGCGAAAGGTCGATGTTGTTCAGGTCTTTCGCCGTGAAAGTAAAATCATCGGGGAACAAAGCATAAATTGATGTAAGCTTCTTTGTTTCAAGGCTTTCGATAATTCTCACTTCAACACTCTGAGTGAAATCGCCCACGGAAATTTCTACCATTTCATAGCACGTCTTTGTGCCGAATGTATCCGATACATTAACGGTATATTTATCAATCGCCTTTCTCTCGCCGTTATCGTATACGGCATAAACTCTGAGTCCGTCTGACGAGAATTTTTCGCCAACATAATATTCCGTTCTGAAATTATCGGCTGTTTCAACGGCTATGCCCGTAATTTTTGCCGTTTTTTCAGGCTGAGTTGTTGTTTCGGTCTGTTTTTCATCTGTGAAGAATTCCGAAATGATGCCCGAAAGTGCATGGGCTATTGTAATATTTTCTTCGGTTTTAATCTGTGAAACCGCACCGAAAACAAGTGCAACTGCAGCACAAGCCGCAATCATAATTCTGAATTTACGTTCTGTTTTAATGCCGATTTTCTTAAGAAAATCCTTGCGTGAAATAATGGGGAGTATGAGCGATTCATCGCCTGAACGGATTGCGTTTATTGCATTTGCACATTCATCAATAAAATCAAAATCTGTTTCGTCGCCTTTTTCAAATTCGGCGTCAATAAGAGCTTCAAGCATTTCGCAAAGCTCATCGGCAAGCTCCGCAGTGAAATCGGGGTGCATAAGTATTTCTTTGCTTACTGTCATCATTCCGTCAGCCTCCTTTCTTTTCAATATCAAAAGAATAAACCATAGTTGTAATTTTGTTTCTTAACCGCATTAATCTCATAGATGCGGCAGGTCTTGAAATTCCGAGTTTTTCTGCAACATCTTCAACACCGAGCTTGCGTATATACCGCAAATCATAAATTGTCTTTTCTTCATCGGTAAGTGTGTTGATGAGTTTTTCGGCACATTCCTCAAAATCAATCTCGTCAAGCTTCGCAATATATTCGTCATTAACGCCTATATCACTCACGCTTTCAAGAGGTACCTCACGCCGTAACTCCGAAGCAGCTTTTTGTTTTTGCCGCTTGACGAAGTTATCGGCCGTGCGGTAGAGGAACGCTCTCGGATTCCCGAACTGCTCCCCTTCAAGGAGTTTATCATAGAAAACAATGAAGGTTTCCTGAACACAGTCGTCTGCAGCCTCCCGTATTCCGTCAAGGCGTGAAAGACAATAATTGAAAAGCTTTATGCGGTATTCGTTATAACATTCCTGCAGCAATGCATCTGCACGCTTCTTTTCGCTCATTATCCTCACTCCTTTCTTTGTCCTTCATTATGTAGTCAACAAAAATCCAAAATGTAACAAATATTTTTTGAAAATTTTTCAATTTTATTATAAACCTTAAAATTACATATAGCAACACACAGCTCAGACAATCAACCGTTTTATACCAAATAAAAGAAATCGGCAGACAACACCGAAAGATGCTGTCTGCCGTCTGGAGTTTTATATTATAATTTTAATATGCGAAGAACCAGAAGAAAATTCTGATTATCCACTGCCACCAGGCATAATATATCTCAACCTCAAAAGTACAGGTATAGTCACCGTATCTGACGGTAACGGTCTGTGTGCCGACTTTGGTTGAATCAAAACCTTCAACGGTCATTTTTGAAATATCGTCAACATATTCAACAGAGCCGTCAATATCCGTTATCTTAAGCTGAATTCCGCCAAGGTCAAGGCCGTTGCTTCTGTATCTGTATTTCAGCTTTTGGGGAAGTTTTGATACGGTCATATCCGCAGTCCCAGCAAGAATCTCAAACTCGCTGAACTTGCTGATTTCAAAAATCATATATCCGTCCTGAATAACAAGTGTACCGTCTGCGGTTGAAAGCTTTTCTCTGCCACCGTCAACAAAACGGTGATAGATAACCATATCCGTTTTGTCCTTGTATTCTTCGGGAATTGCAATTTTAAGCTTCACCTTATGACCTTCGTTCGGCTGAACAGCCTCGCCGTTATCGTTAACAGCTTTAATGTTATAAATACCGACCTGGATATATGTTTTGCCGTCAACAACGTATACGCCGCCGGGCTCTCTGTCGCCCGATACGGTTTCAACTTCGAGAGTTACTTCTTCATCAAAGCAATCGGGATGATAGGTTGCGGTAACATCATATTTATCGGATTTTGAAACATTATCATATTCCGTATAGTAATGACCGCATTCACAGGAATATAATCTGTAGCCGTATGCTGGGTAGGTTTCGTTGCTGAGTTCATCAAGTGAATGGGAATGGGTGTGGTTATAATGAATTGTTGCATTCTCGAAATCAGCAATATTATTCACACCGCTGATTTTATTCCATTCTTCTTCTGTTCCGCCAAAATAAATGTCGCTGATGTTCGGACACCCGTCGAATGCACGGTGATAAAATTCTTTTACAGAAGATGAAAAATACACTTTTTCAAGCGATGTACAGCCGTCAAACATATAGGTGCCGATGGTTTTTGCTTTTGAATCAACCGCAACGCTTTTAAGATTGGTGCAGTTATCAAACAGCGAATTATACAGCTTTTCAACAGTTATCGGTATTGTTACCGCCTCGATATTCTGACATAAATAGAAAATACCGTCATCAATATTTGTTACACCCTCGGGAATCACATAAACCGCTCTGTCATCATCATCAAAATAATAAATAAGTCTTGTTCCGTCATTTGAATACAATGCTTTGCCGTCAGTCTTGAAATGTTCGTTCTCCTCATCAATTTCAAATTTTGTCAGGTTCGGAGTACAAGCAAAAGCACCGTTGCCGATTGTTGTTACATTTTTTGAAATGTAAGCACTGCTTATGTTTGTGTTGTAAAAAGCTCTGTCGCCTATTGTTACAAGACTTTCGGGGAAATTAACAACCGTTAAGTTTCGCAATGATTCAAACGCACCTCTGCCGATTGTTTCAAGGTTTTCGGGGAGCTCAACAGTTTCAAGGCTGTCACAATCGGTAAAAGCTCCATAATCGATTGATGTTATTGTGTCGGATAATATTACGTTTTTCAGCTTCGTGCAGCCGCTGAACGTATTCGACTCAATTGTTTTTATATTTGCATTGATTTCAACCGTTTCAAGATTTTCACAATTACTGAATGCTGATCTTCCGAGAGATATTACCGTTTCAGGAATTGTAATGCTTGCAAGGCCGTTGCAGTTACTGAATGCAGATGCACCGATATGTTTTAAGGAATCGGGAATTGTAATTTCCGTTATATTTACAAGTGAAGAGAAAGCCCTCTCTGCAATCAATGTTGTGCCGGGTTCGATTACGATATGGCTCGGATAAGAATATTCATTTGCCTTAATAAGGTTTTTGCCGCAGTAAAGCATATCCTTTTCCCAATTCTTGGCATCATTCACAAAAACGGTGCCGTCAAACGCACGCCACCCGATTTCTTCAAGAGTATCGGGAAGAATTATTGTTTCCAGAGCCGTACATTCACGGAACGCATATGTACCGATTGATTTTGCACCGTCCGCAACTGTTAAGCTTTTAATCCCGTTACAGTTGTAAAATGCATGTTGTCCCATAAACGTCAGGCTGCCGGGAAGAGCAACTTCCTTAATATTGTCACAATCCCAGAAGGCTTCCATATATATTGATTTAAGACCGTTGTTAAAAACAACATTTTCAAGACTATCAGCATCAGAAAAAGCACCGGTTTCTATTCTGACAACGCTTTCGGGTAAGGTATAGTCTGCTGTCTTGCTTCCTGACGGATAGCGTATCAGATCGGTTTTATCCTTATTGAAAAGTACTCCGTATTCATCGCTTGAATAACACTCATTTTCGCTGTCAACGGTTATTTTTTCAAGTAAATTGCAAAAATAAAAACACTCTTCTCCGATACTTTTTACGGTTTTGGAAATTGAAACGGTTTTGAGATTTCCGCTTTCCCAAAATACGTAGTCGTCTATTGTTTCAACACCTTCGGGAATAACAATATTTTCAAGGCTGTAGCAATTTGCAAAAGCTCCATAACCGATTGATTTAATGCTTTTCGCCATATCAACGCTTATCAGATTATTGCAACTTTCAAAAGCAGAGCTTCCTATCGAGGTTACGCCTTCTTCAATAACAACATTTTTGATTAAATCTCGGTCATAAAACCACGGTGAACAACGATGCCAGTCAAACGCAGAAAAAGTATCGTAATCATCCATTTCTCCACTGCCGTAAATACGAAGGAAACCTGTTAATTTATTAAGCTCACAATAAACATTTTCACCGCATTTGTCTGTTGGAGTTAAGCTCTGCGGAATTCGGGGCTGATTTTTGAGAACGGGATATCCGTCTTCTTCCATTTCCCAAACACTTTCAAAATCAAAGCCTGCAAAAGATTCCTGCTTTTTGAATTCGTCTTCGGTGAGAAGTTTTATATTTTCGGAATCAAAATCATAATCATCTCTAATAACTCCGTCTACATAAGTAGGGGTTAATTCTTCGTTGATATAATATAAATTCTTTATAATGTTTGCAGGGGAAACTGCAACTACAAGCGTCCAATAATCACCTGAAATTCCGCCAATATAACCTGCAAAATCAACAGGAACGGAAATTTTTCCCGTATTATAGCTATTCATAACAGACCAGCTGTTGCCTGTTATTCCGCCTACACAAATTGAGGGCATACAAAAATCAACATCAATATTACCGCGGTTAAAACAATCAGAAATAACACTTATGTTGGAGTTGTCACCTGAGATACCACCGATATAGAGTGCTCTCGACTCAACTGTACTGTCAATACAGCTTACCGATATATCGCCGTAGTTTCCGCATTCGGTTACATAATCGTTGTTTGTTTTGCCCGCAATACCGCCAATGTAAATTCCGTAAATGTTTTGAGAGATAACATTTATACCTGTGTAATTTATGCATTTTTTAATTGTACCTGAATTTTCTCCGCCTGACACACCGCCGACAGAGCCGTTAAAGAAACCTTCAGCATTTATCGATCCTGATGTTATGCAGTTTTCTATGGTTGAAGAATTGGCATAACCCGCAATAACACCTGCAT
>JAXJVE010000510.1:0-9241 GCA_036308705.1 Acutalibacteraceae bacterium | reverse complement strand
CAACCAAAGAAATGATAGAAGCCGTAAAAAATGCGGGCTTCGGCACGGTCAGAATTCCGATAACCTGGGCACAGCACCTTGATGAGAATTATGTGATTGACGAAGAGTGGCTTGCCCGTGTAAAGCAGATTGTCGACTGGGTGCTCGAGTACGAAATGTACGCCATAATAAATATCCATCACGATGACACATTCTGGCTTGTCACCGATAAAGCACACGAAGAAAACGCAACAGCGGTTATTACCGCCATCTGGTCGCAGGTGAGCGAGTATTTCAAAGACTATGACGAACGCCTCATCTTCGAAACGATGAACGAACCGAGAGTGGTAGGATGCGATACCGAATGGAGCGGAATTCCCGAGCATTATGAGGTTGTCAATAATCTAAACTTTGCGGCACTCAAAGCCATACGCCAAAGCGGAGGCAAAAACGAAAGCCGTTTTGTTTCTGTCACAACCTATGCGGCACGCTGTGAAACCGAACCCGTTTCCGCACTCAGACTGCCCGATGACCCCCACGTTCTTGTTTCAATTCATTGCTACTACGGAACGGCACACAGAAGCGAATTTCTCGACTGCGAAAACAGACTCACACTGATTGAAAAATATGAAATGTATAAAATCCTCAGGGATATTTACAAAATCATAATCAAAAAAGGCTACGGTGTTGTGCTTGGTGAATTCGGCTGGACAGACAGAATCAATCTTGAAAATCTTGCCGAAAGAGCAGAATATTTTATCACCACCGCAAACAAATTCGGCATCCCTTGCCTTGTGTGGGATAACGGTCTGGATTTCAGACTTTTCGACAGAACAACACACGTCCTCGAATTCCCCGATTACATAAAACCGTAAAAGCAAAACCTCCTTGTGAATGGTATTACCAAATACAAGGAGGTCATTTTTTATTCAGTTGTCACCGCTATTTTAATAACACCATCAAGTTTATTCTCAAAGATTTCGTATGCTTTTTCGATGTCTTTGAGGGCGAAGCGGTGGGTGATTAATGGAGTTGTGTCAATCTTGCCTTGTTCGATGAGTGAGAGAATTTCGTCGCAGTCGCAGCCGTCAACACCGCCCGTTTTGAAGATCAGATTCTTGCCGTACATATCAGGCAACGGAAGACTCTGCGGTTTATCGTAAAGTGCAACAACCGTGACAATCGCATTCGGTCTTGCACATTCCCACGCAAGGCAGAAAGTATCTTCTGCGCCTGCAACTTCAATCACGACGTCTGCACCGCCGTGGTCGGAATTCTGAATCACAAAATCCTCGCAGTTTTCAGGCTCACAAACGAGCACGTCGGGATAATGTGATTTCACAAAATCAATGCGGTTTTTATCCTTTTCACAAACAATGATTCTTTTCGGATTCTTGAGCATAACGCAAAGAAGCGTGCAGATACCCGTCGGACCTGCGCCGATAATCAGCACGATATCATCGGGAGTAATCTCCGAAATTCGTGTTGCCCAGAATCCCGTTGCAAGCACGTCGCCGACAAACAATGCCTGCTCATCGGTAACGGTATCGGGGATTTTGTTGAGTCCCATATCGGCATAAGGTACACGGACAAACTCGGTCTGTCCGCCGTCAATACGGCATCCGAGCGCCCAACCTCCGTTTTTGTCGGTACAGTTATTCACAAAACCCTTTTTGCAGAAAAAACACTCTCCGCAGAAGGTTTCAACGTTGACAGTAACTCTGTCACCAACCTTGATATTCTTGACGTCAGCACCGACAGTTTCAACAACGCCGACCATCTCGTGACCGACAGTAATTCCCGTTACCGCACGGGGTACAGAGCCGTGTTTGATGTGCAAGTCGCTTGAGCAAATACTGCTCAGCGTAACACGCACAACCGCATCACGGCTGTCAATTATTTCAGGCTTCGGCTTGTCCGTCATCTCAAATTTTCCGTGTTCTTTGTATGTATAAGCTATCATAGTTGTACTCCGTTGAATTCAATACTATCCGTCATATGCCAAGTGCTTCTTTAAGCAGACGAATATGTTCTTTATATAATTCTTCTGCGCTTGGACATGAACCATAATAGGGCATTTCCAAAAGCCATCTTTCTTCTCTTTCGAGAAGGGTTTCGGATTCATATTCTTCATCTATCGTGCCAAAAAGATCGGGGTTAACATTATTATTCAGTAAGAACTTTACAATTTCCGTTTCGCCGCAAACAAGTGCATTATTTATTGGTGGATGGAAAATATCGTCAACACCGTAAAGTGCGGGGTTTGCCCCTGCATCGACAAGTGCTTGTACATCTTTTTCGCAAAATTCAGTTGCACTTTCAGGATTCCCTGCATCGTCAATGATTCTGTTGAGGTATTCCGAAAAAACAGAGTTTCCGTTTGTGCAAATAGCATTAAGGTTCCTGCCGTTACAAGCATATTCAAGAAGTGTCTTTGCATCAAGTCTTCTTGCTGCTTCAAACAAATCACGGTTCTGTTCTTCTATAATACAGTAAACTCTTTTTTGGTTTCCGAGTTCAAGAATATCTTCGGTAAAAATTTTATAATACTTCATACATTCATCAAGCGTATAAGTCAGCCGTTTATTACCGAAATTCTTAAGGTAATCTTCTCTTTTAGTGTTTTTTATTGCATCAATAACGTCATCGGGATCACCGTCAAGAATACCGTCAAGATATATGTGTGTGAATTTGTTTGGATTGTCTGAATCTTCGGTTTCTTCAAGTTTTTCATCAAGAAACATACCGTTATCAAGAAGTTCCTGCATTATTTCAAGCTGACGGTTAATAAGAACATCGTACGGTATGTTCCACTTTATAGGATATATTCCGTTTTCTTTCTGTTCTCCGTAAGAAATATTCTCAATATTCGGAAATTCAGTAAACAGAATTTCGGAAGATTTATCATAAAGCATTTTTGCAAAAACATATTCGGCTGACTGAATACAAATATGCAGTTTATAAAGAATATCCTCTACAAACAAAGTGTCTCGTTTTCTGACCAAGAAACAGTCATGGTAAGTTTCCAGACCTTCCCCAAATTCTTCGTCTTCAAGATGAAAATAATCGCCGTCAATATAAAGTCTTACAGGGAGCAGCGATCGGTTAGGTTTGTCTTTTTCGCATTCCCATATGTAGCAAGCATTATGTTGATCACTGTAATTGGGGAAATCATGTGCCCACATAGGATAATATTTTTTCTCGGATGCAGAAGATTTTTTGTTATAAACAAATTTATAATTTCTCATCCTGTCAAGCATTTCTTCCGGTGTTTTGCAGTCTGAAATAAGATCCAGAATTTCTTTGGCGGCTTTATCTTTGTTTTTTTCGGGAAGTTTCCCTATGGGTTCGGTGAGCTCTGCCCTTATGCTGTAATCTAAATCCAGATTTGAAAAGAACTCTAACAATTTGCATCGGTATTCGTGTGTAGGTGAAGCGCCTTCTCTGAGCATACAATCATCTCCTTTGATGCTCATATTATAGCAAACCTTGGTGTACAATAATCCGTACTTCTTAAATCAAAATTCCCTCACAATGGTCAACTTCGTGCTGAATTATCTGTGCAGAGAAACCCGTGAATGTTTTGATGCGGGTTTGGAATTCAGCCGTCTGCCACTGCACTTTTATAGTCTGATAACGTTTGCATTTTCGGGGTCCGCCGAGCAGAGAAAGACAGCCTTCTTCTGCATCGTAGGGACCCGATTTTTTTATGATTTCAGGGTTAAACATAACCATATATGCGCCGTCATTATCAAAAGCGATAATGCGTTTGCAAACACCGATCATGTTCGCCGCCATACCCACACAACCGTCTTTGTGGGCGGTGAGTGTATCCAGCAAATCCTGTGCCACCTGAAAATCTTCTTTTGTTGCAATCTCCGATTTCCTCGCAAGCAAAATCGGGTCGTGAATGAGTTCTTTAATCATAATAAACTCCTTTATATAAAGGTACATAACGATTTTAACACATTCAAAAAAACTTATCAACATTCATTATAAAATCAAAAACAATAACAGGGCAACAAAAAATTAACGTAGGGGCGTTTTCTGAACGCCCGTTAAAAACGGTTTTTACCCTACACATTTGAAGGAGAAAGATTTTATATGAAAGCCACAGGTATTGTCAGAAGAATTGACGACCTCGGAAGAGTCGTTATACCCAAGGAAATCCGCCGCACCATGCGTATCCGTGAAGGCGACCCTGACTTTACATTGTTAATACAGTCCGAAAACTACATTTCCGCTATGTTGAATTTAGAGAAAAGGCTTGACTGAAACCCCTACATATATTCAAGATAAAGAAAACACCATTTGGGTGGCAAAACTAAAAATTGCCAATACCACAAATGGTGAAAAAGTCTTGTATGATGTTCATCCGATAGAAAAAGTGGGGCAGGGCAGAACGTTGCCCACAATCCCCACAAATAAGAATATACCACAAGATATCACCGAAAGTCAAGAAGAAGCATTCTTTCGAAGTGATCGACCTGACTCTTTCACATATAATGTCTATCTATCAACGGTTTCAGGCGTTTACTTTCGTGTTGAAAGTTGTTGGTTAAACATTTGACTTATTGATCAAAAATTTACCTGCTTTGAACGAAAATATAATTTTATAAGTAGGATGGTTACAGAAAAGCCGACGGAGTTTAATCCGTCGGCTTTTGTTATTATCAGAACATCGCTACCATCCAATTAAAGATGAACACAACGTGGCTTGAGAGCCAGTGAAGAGCATCCCATACAAAGTGGAACAGACGCATTGAGAAATAGTCGCAGGGATTATTGATAATCTCAATGAGTTTTTCGCACTGTGCCTTGTATTCATTGAGTTTTGCTTTTTCGGATTCGCCCATATTCTCGTCTGCAAGGAGTTCATCAATCTTTGATTTGAGGGCTTCGATTTCGTCTTCCCAGAAGATTGTCACTTTTTCTTCGTTGAACATTTCAAGCTCTGCACCGATAGCGTCAACTTCTGAACCTGCCTTTTCAATTTCTTCAAGGAGAGCTTCAAAGCCAGCCTTGATTTCAGCGTATTCAGCCTTCTGTTCTTCGGTGAGATTATCGGGATTTACAGCTTCGATTTCGGCAATCTTTTCTTCGATAGCAGCCTTATCGTCACTTGTAACCTTTTCGGGATTGAAGTTGTTTTCAAAAGCTCCGATATCTTCAATCTGCTGCTCAATTTCATCAATCACATCAATGAGAGCATTGTCCTTTTCAAGCATTCCACCCAGTGCAGTCTTTTCGTTTTCGGTTGTATTTGTGCTGTCGATAAGAGCCTGAATATCTTCCTTGAGCTGTTCAAGGTCTGCCTTATCGGTTGACTTGACGGTTGCTTCGTCATAGCCGTTGACTGCTTCATTTACTCTTGCGATTTCTTCTGCAACTTCGGTAAGCTTTTTAACGAGAGCATCGATTGTTGCTTTGTTATCTTCAAGAGCTGCTTTTTCTTCTTCGGTGATATTATCGCCGTTGGTGAGAGTTTCGATATCATCAATAAGTTTGCCGAGAGCCTGAATATCAGCTGAATTTACAGATTCAATATCGTAGCCGTTAACTGCTTCATCGATGCGTTCGATTTCAACCTGAGTGTCTGCAATCTTCTTGAGAAGTGCAGCGATTGTTGCATCAAGTTCAGCAAGATTTGCTCTTTCGCCATCGGTTAAGTTTGCTCCGTCTGTGAGAGCCTTGATATCTGCTTTGAGCTGATTAAGGTCATCGGTATCGGATGATTTTATTGTTGATTCATCATAAGAATTTACTGCATCTTCGATTCTTACGATTTCTTCTGCAACATCATTGATTGTTTCAAGAAGAGATTCAAGAGTTTCTGCATTGCCGTTAAGCTGAGTTCTTTCGTCTGCGGTGAGATTATCGGTATCGGTAATAACACCGATATCAGCAAGAAGATTTTCGATGTTTTCCTTATCTTCTGCAGTTACAGTTTCGATATCGTAAGCGTTTGTTTCGTTATCAATACGCTCAACTTCTGCAATGGTTTCGTCAATCTTTGCAATGAGTTTGTCGCAGGTTTCGTCTGCAGTTTCGAGAAGCGCTCTTTCGTCTGCGGTAAGATTCTGTGTATCAAGAAGAGCCTTGATATCTGCAATAAGCTGCTGAATATCAGCCTTATCGCTTGACTTAACGCTTTCGAATACGTATGCATCAACTTTTTCGGTGATGCGCTTGATTTCATCGCTGATACCAACGAGTTTATCAATCAGAGCGAACACCTTATCGTGAGCCGCCTGAAGATTTTCTTTTTCTTCTGCGGTAACATTTTCGGTAAGAGCGAGAGCATAAATATCTTCGTTGAGCTGAACAAGAGCATCCTTGTCGGCACTTGTTACGGTTGCTTCGTCATAGCCGTTTGCAGCTTCGATAACTCTGTCATATTCAGACTTTGTTTTTGCGATTTTTGCAAGAAGCTTGTCGCATTTAGCATCAGCATTAACGAGATATTCTCTTTCAGCGGCTGTGAAGTTCTGACCGTCGGTGAGGTCTTTGATGTCAGCAACGAGCTTTTCGATGTCAACCTTATCGCTTGACTTGACGGTTGCTTCGTCATAGGCGAGCATTCTGTCTATGATGTCGCCAATCTGTGCGGAGATTCTGTCGCATCTTGAAATAAGAGCCTGAATATCCTTGCCGGTCTGAACAAGAGCTTCTATTTCTTCAGCCGTGAGATTATCTGTGCTCAAAAGAGCATCTGTATCCTGGGCAAGCTGTACCAAAGCGGGAACATCATCACCTGTTACGGTATCAATGTCATAAACCGCTACGGCATCGGTGATACGCTTGATTTCTTCTGCTGTACCGCTGATAACCGCAAGCATTTCAGCACAGTCTGCTTTAAGATTATTCCATTCAGCTTTCTTTGCATCATCTGCAAGGTCTGTTACTGCGTTATCAAGCTGATTGTAAACATATTCAATCTTTGCCTTGTCGGAAGATTTGACATTGAGAGGAGTAATGCCATCAATTCCGCTTGCATCGACTTCGATTGTAAACAGAGCGGCGGCAAATGTAATTTCAAAGTTGGGGTTGTTATCGTTTGTGAGAGTGCCCTGACCTATTTCATAAACACCAACATTTTCGCCCGATGTTCTTGCAAGTTCACCGACAATCTCCGATGCAAAAGCCTCATTGCTGAGCGTATATGCAAGAGTCGGGTCTGCTTCACCGTAGGTCTTGGACATATCAGTTGCAGTTACGGTTATCGCTATCTTTTTAATTGTAAACGAGCCGATTTCAACATCATTTATTGCATAATACTTATCCGATTCTGCGGTTGAAACCTTAACGGTATATGTACCTGCATTTATGGGGTCGGTTTCAACACCGTCTTTATAGTATTTAACGGTTACAGCACCCATTCCCGTGATTTCGGGAGAAACATCAACGGCTGCATATTTTGCAGTACCGTCATAGACAAGATTTGCAGCTGCGGTGAATACAAACATATCTGCCGCAGCGTTTCTCTTGACGAGAGTATATTCAACGCTTGCCGTTGCACCGCCGACTGTTACGCTTGCGGTATAAGTGCCTGCAGTTTTGGGTGCAGAGCCGTCTGCGGTTGAATATGTAATTTCACCAACTGCAACCGAAGTGTCAACAAGATTGTTTTCAACAGTTGCTTCCTTAGCGGTTATACCGTCTGCATAAAGGTCGGCAGGGGCCAGAATTTTGAGCGTACTTTGAGGGTTCGGGCAATTTTCTCCGTTTGCGCAAACAGCAGTGATTGTGTTACCGCTTGCCGAATATGTTAAAGAGTGAACAAGTGCAGTACCGCTGATTTCTTTTGTGTCGGTTGTGCCGCAGCCGTAATCGCACGAAGCAGTTTCCTGTGCATTTGTTCCGCACATTGCGTTGGACGACAGAGTATAGGTTGTGTATTTGTGTGTTACTGCTGAACCTTCTGTCAAACCACAGCTTGAGCAGGTTTTGGGTGCCTGACAGGTTGCAGGAGTCCATGTATGACCGGTAGCCGGTGTTTCTGTTTTTGTGCCGCTTGTTATATTGCCGCATACAAGGCAGTATTTATAGTTTGAAAGCCCCGGATATTCACACGTTGCCTTAACTTCCTTATGCTCAACGCTTATATTACTGCAGGTATGAGAATCGCTTGCGGATGTGTAGCAATCTGAAAACGGTGCAAAGTTAGAAATAGGGGCATTGTAACCGCCGCCGCTGAAGGTTACATTAATGCTTGCGCAGTTTTTGATTGTAGAGCCCTGACCATTGCCGTAGCCCGCAATGCCGCCAAGCTGTCCATAATTATCAATTGATCTTATTTTCGTGTTTTCCACACGGCAGTTTATGATTGTGCAGGTTTGAGGATATCCGGTTATTGCGCCAATAGCGCCGTACATACCAAGGTGTTGGTTAGGTGCAAAGGTACTGTCTTTTATTATAAGGTTTTTTACTGTTCCCTCAAATCCACCGATTAAACCACTGACAGAGTCATTTGAACCAACCATATAAGCTACCTGTGTACAATATATTCCGCTGATATAATGACCGTTTCCGTCAATTATGCCTCTGTAATCTCTATGGTTGCCTGTACCGTAAAGAGGTCTCCAATCGTAGGTGTTGCCGCCGTTTGCATTGATAACAATATCCTGAAGAAGCACAGCGTTTAAATTTATTGTTTTCTCAGCTAAGGTGTTGTTTACGATATCAGCAAAACCGTAAAGCTCCTTGGCGTTACGGATGGCATAATAGCCTTTGAACTGGCTCCAGTTACTTGAGGTCAAGCCTAACCTCGCATAGTTGCCGGACGAAATCTTTTGCGGTGTCACGGGTACGCCGTCATAAGGAGTCGGCGTTGCCGCGGATGCCGTAAGGCTCAGCGGTGCCATTGACAGAAGCATTGCAACTGCAAGCAGTACGCTTATGATTTTGTGTGTTTTTTTCATATAAAATTCTCCTTTTATGTAAATCAAGGATTTTACAGCCGAAGGAAATTCTCCCGACGACATTTTTTACTAATTCAGATTATCCGAAAAGCGGAGAATCATAGTGAAGCAGACCGCAATCACAATACTGCTGAATATTGAGAATTCTGAAAAATAAATTTATAATGTTCCAGAAAAAATTCACAAACCAGTTGTCACTGTGACAAAAATGACCGCAAGTATCAGCAGGGTTTTCAAATTCGTGACCGCAACCATAATCGCAGAGGCGGTCGTTGTTTTCATCAATATGTTCAAGCATTGAACCCGGGTCGTCAACGGTCACTTCACCTGCAGTGCAGAAT
>JAXJVE010000509.1:0-4466 GCA_036308705.1 Acutalibacteraceae bacterium | reverse complement strand
CAAACCCTCCTGAGAGCCGTCGATGAGTGCGGCAATGCCCGCCGTGAGCGAAAAAACAAGTGCACAGATTATCTGACCGAATTTTGAAAATACGCCCGAAAGCAGACCGCAGATTCCGTAGCAGATGCTCAGGGCAACGCTTGTGCCCGAAACGGCGATACAGCCGCCGATGGCAATACCCGCAATGCTTCCGCCCGAGCGGCTGAAAAGGAATGAGGCGGTAATAATAACAAAACAGCCGAAAAGTCTTGCGGGTCTGAACCCCAGAACGCTCAGCTCCGATGAACCCAGAAGAAGGGTGCACAGGCTTGCAACAATACAGATAAGGCTGTGTGTATCAAGCATATACGGGCTTCTTTTTTTTGCTATGCAGTCTGCCGTGCCCGAATAAAAAGTAACCGACGATGCACATAAAAGGCTTGAACAAACGGTAAGCAAAAATTCAGTAACCGACGGCGTGAGCGAAAACATAACGGCTGTGCCGCAAACAAAACAAAAAGTAAAAACGCTTGCCGAAAGAATGGCTCTGCGTTTTTTTCTTATACCGTTTTTCTCAAGCACAAACACCGTTGCACAAGTGCCGATAAGCGGTACTGTTGCGTTGAGAAGGTCGCCCGATTCAAGGCGTAAAAACGCACCGAGAAGCCCGCCCGCCGCAACGCTCAGCAGCTCTCCGCCCGTACAGGCGGCGGCAAGCCCGATGCTCAGCGGTGCTTTAACGGAGAGCAATTCCGCACCCGAGAGCACAAAGCTGACAACAAAATACAGAACAAGGGTCAGTATCCTTGAGCCTTTTTCTATCAGGATATCCGCAAAATCGTTTTCACGCAGGTTTTTTGTTTTTTCCATAATTTATTATTCCTTTCGCTCGATTTATGAGTTTCAGTTCCATTTTATACGGAATAATTGGAAAAACTTGTCAGTTGATGAGCGTGATAAATGAATTTTTAAAGGAAATTTTTGTAAAATTTATATTTATACTATTGTTTTTTGAAAATATATGCTATAATAAATTGATTATGGTTGAAAACAGGAGGAGTCTGCTTTATGGAAAATCAGAACGAAAGGCAGGGGCTTATCATCGGCAGAAATGCCGTTGCGGAAGCTCTCAGAAGCGGCAGAGCAATAGACTGTCTGCTTGTTGCAAAAGGTGAGCGAGGCGGCTCCGTCGGTAAAATTATCGGTCAGTGCCGTGACAAGGGCATTGTTGTTAAAGAAACGGATAAACGAAAGCTCGATAAAATCTGCGAGGGCGAAAATCATCAGGGCGTTGCGGCGTGGGCTGCGGTGCACGAATACTCGTCGATTGAAGATATACTTGAAAATGCACAAAGCAAGGGCGAAGAGCCGTTTGTTATTATCTGTGACGAAATTGAAGACCCGCATAATCTCGGTGCGATTATCAGAACCGCCGATGCCTGCGGTGCACACGGAATAATTATTCCCAAAAGAAGAGGCGTTGCCCTGACCTATGCGGTTGGCAAGGTTTCTGCGGGTGCGGTTGAATATGTGCCCGTTGCAAGAGTTTCAAATCTGCCGTCAACCATTGATGAGCTTAAAGAAAAGGGCTTCTGGGTTTACGGTGCGGATATGGACGGCAAACGCTGGGATGAACAGGATTATTCGGGCAAGGTTGCACTTGTTGTAGGCTCCGAAGGTAAAGGAATCAGCCGTCTTGTAAGGGAGAAATGCGATTTTATCGTATCTCTGCCGATGAAAGGAAAAATCAATTCTCTCAACGCTTCCGTAGCGGCGGGAATTTTAATGTACGAAATTGCAAAAAACAGGTAGGTGAAGGATTTGAGCGATTATTTAAAGAGAAGTTCGGACAGCGAGATTGACGATATTCTCGCTCAGGTAAAAAACATTGATGCCGCAGAGCAGGATGTGCCTTCAAAAACCTGGTCGCTTGACGATATCGACAGGCTTATAGCTCAGGCAAACGGCGAGGAGTATGTTCCCCCTGTTGAGAAAAAGGAACCCACTCCCGCAGAGGATTTTGAAAGAATTCTCAGCCGTGAGTTCGATACGGGTATATTCACCCTCAGACCGATTGAAGAAGTGCAGCCCGTGAAGGAGATGCAGGATATTTCTTCAATGTCGGGCGAAATCGAGGTTGACGGTCAGGAAACTTTCTTTGAAGGCGGCGAAGATGATTTTGACGAGTCGCTTTTTGAGATTGAAACCGTTATCGTGCCCGAAGATGAGCCGAAGCCTGCGGCACCTATGTTTGCGTGGCAGGAGCAGTCGGCAGAAAAAGAGCCTGAGCCGAAGGAAGCCCCCGAAATAAAAACTTTTTATGAGGGCGAAACCAAGGCAACGGAATTCTTCGGCAAAAAAGACGAAGACAAAACCGACGAAACAAAAGTTATTGACTATAAAACAAGATTTTTCACAACTCTCAAGCTTGAAAATACAGCTGAAATCGAGCCTGTGGAAGAAGGCCCCGTTGACAGACCGGGCATAGTTGTTCAGAAGTCGTCACAGGCTGCCGAAGGCGGTCTTGAAGCGATGCCGAAGGTACTTGCCGCTGAGGATGTTATGGAAATGAATGCCGAAAAGACCCGTGTTATGGATGCTGTCGGCAAGGCTGAAAAGAAAATTTCCAATGCGGGCAACGATGTTGAAGGTCAGATAATGCTCACGGGATTTGAAGATATCCCCGCAGAAACTCTGCCCGAGCAGACTCACGAAGGCGATGTTGAAGAACGTCTTTCAGAGATGCGTAAGCAGAAGGCAAAGAATTTCAGGCTTGTCAATGCAATAGACCTTGACGAAGAATTTCAGGGTGACTTTGAAGCTCCCCCCGAAGAGAGAGCAAGGCAGGAAAAGAAGATAAAGAAAATCGAGAAAAAGCAGGAGCAGGAAGCTCCCAGAACAGTTCCCGATGAATATACAAATCCCGCCGAGCGTGCAACCGTACACGCAAAGCTCAGCAGAAAAAACAGCAAGGCAACTTCGGGTCTTGTTGTTGTGGGTATTATGGAATTGGTTCTTATAATCATCAATTTCATCCCCGCAATAGCCGATAAACTTGCGTTTGAAACCGATATTTTCGTAAAAGGTTCAACCGCAATGTGCGTTATCAATGCCATTTTCATCATTGCGGCGATTGCTCTGAGCAATGTCCGTTTTGTTGACGGTCTTACGGGAATTTTCAAAAATAATGTTACGGGCGATACTGCGGTGAGCATCACTCTTGCCGTTGCACTTATGAACAACACTCTCGCAGCGGTTATCGGCGGCGGTGAGGTTGCAACAACCGTTTTCTCAATTACCGCCCTTGCGGCTGTATTTATCGGCAAGCTGACCGATAAGCTTGACGCTATGCGTACACTCTCGAATTTTGAGGTGTGTACTTATAAATACGAACATAATATGTATGCGGTTCATCCGTTTGAGAATGAATCCGAGATTTTTGAGCTTGGCAAAGGTCTTATGATGGGCAATGCTGAATTGCTCTATTCATCAAAAGTTGATTTCCCTACCGATTTTATAAAGAATTCGGGTAAGGAAGCATCCGATTCAAGGCTTGTCAAAATTCTTCTTCCCATCGCCTTCGGTGCGGCAACATTTGCCGCAATAGCGGCGGGTATTGCAGAAAAAGAAGTTCTTGCGGCATTCTCCGCATTTACGGGCACTCTTTGTGTGTGCTCCCCCGTTTTTGCGTCGGTTATCCCCGCACTTATCGCAATGGTTGCAAACCGTAACCTCAACGCAACGGGTACAATGATTTCGTGCCTTGATGCGGCTGAAGATGCGGCAAGCTCAAATGCGGTTGTTATGGACTGTGCAGATATTTTTGACCGTTCAAAGTGCACAATGCACGGTATGAAGGATTTCAAGAATATCAGAATTGACGATGTTCTTCTTTATGCGGCGGCTCTTGTTATCAAATCGGGCGGCCCTCTCAGAGAGAGTTTTGAGCAGGTTGTTGACGGCAGACAGGATCTTCTCCCCGCCGTAAAGGAGCTTGCATATGAGGATAAACTCGGCATAACCGCAAGAATTCACGGCCAGAAGGTTCTTTTAGGCAACAGAAATCTTCTTGTTCATCATAATATCGAAGTTCCCGATGAGGCGTTCGAGAATAAGTATGCACACGGCGGCAGAAAGGTTATGTACCTTGCCGTTGCGGGCAAAATTGCGGCACTTTTTGTTGTCAGCTATACCGTTGACAAAAATCTTGCACCCTACTTCAGAACACTTGAGAAAAACGGAATTCAGGTGCTTGTGAGAACAAACGATGCGAATGTAACCGAAGAGCTTATTTCAAAAAGTTTCGGTCTTCCCAAGCAGAATTTCAATATTCTTTCATCCGTTGCGGGCAAACTCTTCAAGCGCAGAAGAGATGCCGTTTGCGATAAGCTTCCCGCAAAAATCGTTCACGACGGCACAGCGTTTTCAATGCTCAGGTCTGTTGCCGCATCCTGCAGTATGGTATCGCAGAGAAAACTCAGCTCGAT
>JAXJVE010000508.1:0-10791 GCA_036308705.1 Acutalibacteraceae bacterium | reverse complement strand
TTCGTCATCATCTTCTTCGTCAGCTTCGGGGATTTCTTCTTCAATCACCTCTTCAGCTTCTTCGATGATTTCTTCAGCTGTTTCATCAGTTGTTTCTTCAACAACGGTTTCTTCTGCCGAGTTTTCGATAACATCAATTTCATCTTCAAGCTCTGCAATGATATCATCGGAATCTATTGTGATTTCGATTTCTTCTTCAACTTCTGCCTCATCATTTTCCTGAACAATCTCGGAGCTTTCGTATGCAAGAGGAATTGTGATTGTATCGGGAATTGATTCAACAACAGCAAGCTGATTGTTGCAAAGAACCTTTACGGTTGCTTTGAATTCTGATGTTACAGTCTGAATACGCTTAAGCTCTGCGGTATAGAATTCATAAGCATCTTTGCTTGCGCTGACAATTCTTTCAGCCTCATCCTTAGCGTCAGAAACAATTACAGCTGCCTTTGCACGTGCAGTTGCGATAGCTTCGTCGGTTTCCTTCTGAGCTCTTTCGGTAAGCGAAGCAACTGTATCCTTTGCATTTTCAACAATACCTTTAGCCTGCTCTTTTGCTTCTTCGATTGTTTTGTTTGCCTGTCTGTTGGCACCGTCAACAATAAGCTGAGCTCTTGTTTCGGCATCACCGATAAGTGTATCTGACTTTATTGTTGCGTTCTTGCTGATTGTTTCTGCCATTCTGTGTGCATCAAGAAGAGAAAGCTTGATAGCCTCCTCATCGTTGCGATAGCTTTCGATTTTATCTGCAAGAATGCTGATCTTCTTTATAAGCTCATTTTTTTCGTTTGTAAGCTGATCATATGACTGAGCGACTGCTTTGATAAATGCGTCAACTTCTTCCGCACTGTATGTTCCCTTGCTAACGGGAGTAAACTTTGCATTCAGAATCTGTTCTGTTTTAAGCATAATTGTTCACCTGTCCTCTTTCACAAAAAATATTACTGCTGTTCGTTCATTCCGCTGAGTTCATCAAGAAGCTCGCCAGAAACGGGAACATTATAAGGTGTTATTATGTACGCTCTGCCTGCAACCTTTTTGAAATCGCCGTGATTAGCGTATGCAACACCGTAAAGGAAGTCGATAATTCTCTGTGAAACATCATTGGGGCAAGTTTCAAGATTAAGAATTACGATTCTTTTTTCATTAAGAATATCTGCAACTTCGCCTACTTCTTCAAATCTGTCAATCTTCTGAAAAACAACATGGGGCTTGGGATGTCCGCCTGCTGCGGGCTTTGATGAATTGATGTTCACAACATTGTGTGAACCTGCATTTGTTGTTCTTTCTGTTCTTGCGGACTGTGTATTGCGTGCTGATGTCTGAGGTGCGGGAGAATAATCGAAATCATCCTCGTATTCCGACTCTGCACCGTCAATATAATCGTCATCCGAAACGTTGATAAACTGCTTAAGCTTGTCTTTGAAACCCATATTTTTGTTCCTCCTAAATTATCTGTAAATTCTTGCGCCGAAAATTGCAGAGCCTACTCTGACAAGATTTGCGCCTTCAATTATTGCCTGTTTGTAATCGCCTGACATTCCCATTGAGAGAACATTCATATTTATATTATCTATCTTTTTTGCTCCGATGTCAATAAACATACGGTGCATATTTGAAAAAACAGCACGAATTTCGGCATCTTTTTCACAAATCGGTGCCACACACATAAGTCCGTTGATGCATAAGCCGTCAATTTCTGAAATTTCACACGCTTTTTCAAACAGTTCATCCGAAGTGAAACCGAACTTACTTTCTTCGTTTCCGACATTTACCTCGAGAAGAATTTTTGTTGTAACACCCGCTTCAAGCGAGCGTTTGCCGATTTCTTTTGCGATTGAAACGGAATCAACCGACTGAATCGTATCAACAAATCCGACTATTTTTTTTACCTTATTTGACTGCAGATGACCTATCAGATGGGGTTTGCAGTTTTCAAGATTCAGTTCATCTTTTTTGAGCAGGAATTCCTGAACCTTATTTTCGCCGATAAGATCAATGCCGTTTTTAATTGCGTGATTGATGAACTTGCTCTCAACGGTTTTGGTAACCGCCATAAGATTTATATCCTCAGGATTTCTGCCGGAGATGAGAGCAGCATTTGCGATGTCTTCACGTATTATCTTCAGATTTTCTTCGATTGCCGAAAAACGCTCATTATCCGATAACCATTCCATCTTTAAGCTCCTTTCCCGAGATAATGACCTCGTCATAAAGTTTTGCGTGAGTATGTGCAAGTTTTATATCACTGTTTTCAGAAGGCTTCAGAGCGATAACGAAACCGTCTTCGGAATAAATAATATTCAGACTTCTGAAATTAACAATGTTACCTCTTCGTACAAACACGCCCTGATTTCCTTCTTCGTCAAGACGAATGGCATCTCTGCTGACCTTAAGACCTGTATAATCGTTTATAACAATTTTTCCGTTTACGATTCTGAGCTCTGTCAGATCTTCATTCATCAGATTGCATCGGAAAATTATCAGGGTTTTATCTGCATCAACAGCCTTTACGGAATGAATATAAGTTCTCACCGTATCTTCACCCGATTCGCTGAAAATCAGATCAACGGTTTTATCATCCGAAAGTTCAGATACAACGGCGGAATCAATAACGGTTGCAACGTACCAATTGTAGCCGTCAATAATTTTACCTATCGAGCCTACGGGCGGCTCGGATTTTTTGGCATTGAAAGCTTCGTCGAGCTTCTCTTTTGTAAGCGTTTCAACATCTGCACCCGTCAGAACATTTTCATATCCGTCGGGTTCGCTTACATAGTATCCCGCCGCTTCGGCAGTTATTATCTCGCTCGGTGCCGAGCCTGAATTAAGCACGGCAAGTTCATTTTTGATTTGGTCTATCTGAGATGAACAGTCAACCTCTTTGTTGAGTGAAATCTGTTTTCTCGAAAGCTTTTCTGCAAACGAAAGCTTGACTTCGGAAAGCTCGGAATAATCGTTGTTATATGCAGCATCAAGCATAGATAAAAAGTTACTGTTTATTTCGCTGTTGAGCTTGTTGACATCAACATTATCAAGCTTAAGCTGACTGTTTATTTTTTGATATGATTCAAGTTTTTTCTCGAGCGACTTTGCATTGACATAGTTTTCTGCAGATACTTCTGACGAAAATACCGCGGCAATGGTACTGCCTTTGCTCACTCTTTCGCCGTTTTTGGCAAGAGGAACGGTTACGCCCGAGCTTGTTGTTGTAAGAAGCGATTCATCACGGATAACATACATTTTTGCATCAACCGTTTCAAGAACCGTTTGTTCATAAATGGTTTCCGTTGTATAGGTGCGTGCCGTGAGGCTGTACATTTCAGCCGCAAAATAAACAACTATTATCACCGCTGCAGCTGCGGCAAGAATTTTCAGCAATCTGTCGTTACCTTTCAACAGCACCTCTCCTCTCTATAATTTCGCAAGCAGCGTTTATAAGGTCGTTGCTGTTTGCATAATCGTCAATATAAAGAAAATTAATTTTTTCATCACGCCTGAACCAGGTAAGCTGCCTTTTTGCATATCTTCTGGTCTGCATCTTTAAGTTTTCAAGACATTCTTCAAGAGTTTTTTCACCTTTGAAATACGGGTCGAGTTCTTTATAACCTATCGCCTGCTTTGCCGTTCTGCCCAGAGGTGAGTCAAAAAAGGCTTTTGCCTCTTCGATAAGCCCCGCTTCAACCATAAGGTCAACCCTGAGATTTATTCTGTCATATAAAATCTGCCTGTCCCTTGCATCAAGACAAATTGCAACGGTATCGAACGGTGTGGGATTTATCTTTGACTGCTCATTCTGAAGCGACTTGGTTTTACCCGTTGTGTGATGAATCTCAAGTGCCCTGATGATTCTGCCAAGGTTATTGACATGAAGCGTTTTTGCGGCTTCGGGGTCAACTGCGGCAAGTTCATCAAGAAGAACCTGAGAGCCTTCCGTTTCGGCTCTTTTTCTGAGGTATTCACGGTATTCAAAATCGGTTTCTTCTGGAAGAAATTCAATATTATCGGTAAGCGAACTGTAATACAGCCCCGTACCGCCTACGAGAACCGCTTTTTTATTTCTCGAATAAATATCCGAAATAGTTTCTTTTGCAACTTCGCAATATTTTGCAACGCTGAACGGCTCATCAGGGCTTACAAAACCGATAAGATGATGCGGAATATTCTGCATTTCTTCAGCCGTAGGCTTTGCGGTTGCAATATCCATTCCTTTGTATATCTGCATTGAATCGCAGGAAACAGCCTCGGCACCGTATCTTTTGCAAATTTCGATTGCAAGAGAAGTTTTGCCCGATGCCGTAGGGCCTACAACTGCTATCAAGGGTATTTTAGATTCTGCCAAAATTTTTCTCCAATTCTCTTTGTGTCATTTCAATAAGTACGGGTCTGCCGTGAGGACAGTAGCGGATATCAGGCATTGAAAGAAGCTGTTTTGCAAATCTTTCCATCTCAAGGCGTGAGGTGAAATTACCCGCTTTGATTGCACTTCTGCAAGCAACGGAATGAAAAATCCAATCAAGCTTTTCAAACATAACATCCTGTTTTTTCTCAACAAAACGGCCAGCTATTTCACAGATAACATCCTGAACATCGTCTGCGGTGATTTCCATGGGACACTCTCTGATTATTACACAGCCGTTGCCGAAATCTTCGGCATCAAAGCCCGCACCGTTGATAAGCTCAATATTCTCAAGCACCGCCGAATACTCTTCTTTTGAAAGAGTAACGGTTACGGGAAGAAGCAGAAGCTGAGGAGTTCTCTCAGCATTTTCGCTTCTGAGTTTTTCATAGATTATTCTTTCGTGGGCGGCGTGCTTATCTATGATAACCATTTTGCCCTTATATTCACAGATGATATAGGTCTTGAACGCTTCACCCACAAGATGAAACTCTTCTTCATCAAAAACGGGTTTTGTATCTTCAATAACAGGTTTCACCTCTGTGATTTCAACCTGAGGCCCGGGCGTTATTACTTCTGAAAGAGTGTTCAGAAGTATATCTTCTGTTTTTTCTTCTTTTGTCGGTATATCCGAAGGTGCACTTGCAACCGCAATCGGTTTAACATCCTCGGTGACAATCGGGTTCGGCTCAACAACAGTTGTTTGTATTGTTTCAGTTACCTTTGGTTCAACAAAGTTGATTTTTACTGCGGGAGTTTCGTCTGCCTTTTTTGGGATATGCTGCCAGAAATCGGCAACAGGTTCGGGCTTCTGAACAATTTTTATCTGCTCGGGAGCTTTCTCGGGAGCTTTATAATAATCTTTTGCAATCTCTTTCACCTGCTTTGGTGTATCGCCCTTTGCGAGTGCATTTTTACAGGCAAAATAAATTGCGTTGAATATAATTCTTTCGTCAGAAAATCTGACTTCGGTTTTTGCGGGATGTACATTCACATCAACAAGTGACGGATTGATTTTTATATTGAGTACGCACGAAGGGAATTTACCGACCATAATCGAATTTTTATATCCTTCGCTGAGAGCGGCACTGCCTGTACCCGTCTTTATAAGTCTGTTATTCAGAAAGAAAAACTGCATATTGCGGTTTGGTCTTGAGGCTGACGGCTTTGAAATATAGCCGCTCACTTCAACACCCTGACCCGAATATTCGGCACCGATAAGGTCTGACGAAAAATCCTTGCCGAAAACTTCTCGGATACAGGTGAGCAGATCACCGTTACCGCTTGTAATGAGTACCTGTTTGCCCTCTCTGATAAATCTGATTGAAACTTCGGGGTGCGAAAGTGCAATTCTGTCAACCACACCTGCAACCGCATTTGCCTCAGTAACATCTTTTTTGAGGAACTTCATTCGTGCGGGAGTTTTATAGAATAAATCCCTGACCATAATGGTTGTACCGTTCGGGCAGCCTGCATCGTCAAGCGAAATTTCTTCTCCGCTTTCGATAACATATCTTGTACCGATTTCTTCATCGGCGGTTTTTGTCATAACCTCTACTCTCGCAACGGCACTTACACTTGCAAGAGCCTCACCTCTGAAGCCGAGAGTAAAGATGCTTTCAAGGTCTTCGCTTGTTGAAATTTTACTTGTTGCGTGGCTTACAAATGCGTTTCGGATATCTTCTCTTGAAATACCGCAGCCGTTATCGGTTATACGGATATACGAAATGCCGCCGTTTCTGATTTCAACCGTAACCGTATCTGCACCCGCATCAATAGAATTTTCAAGAAGTTCCTTAACTGCCGATGCGGGGCGTTCAACAACCTCACCTGCGGCAATCAGTTCGGCAAGCTGTTTGGGTAAAACATTGATTTTCGGCATATCGGGAACCTCCTTTTATCAGTTATTGTTTGCCTGTTTTACAAAATCATAGAGAACACTCATCGCTTCAATCGGGGTGAGAGTATTCACATCAAGAACCTTGAGTTTTTCAACAATATCGTTTGCATTGGATGAACCAAATGACATCTGCATATCTGTATTTTCTTCGTACTGACGAACGGGAACTTTAAGTCCCTCGCCTTCAAGATCTTTGAGAACAATCTTTGCTCTTTCAACAACGCTGTTGGGAACGCCCGCAAGCTTTGCAACTTCAATACCGTAGCTGCCGTCTGCACATCCTGAAACGATTCTGCGAAGGAAGGTTATATCGTCCCCTCTCTTCTTGACTGCGATATTGTAGTTTTTAACACCCTGAACACTGTTTTCAAGCTCGGTGAGTTCGTGATAATGGGTTGCAAAAAGAGTTTTTGCACCAAGTCTGCGTTTATCTGCAGAGAATTCAAGAACAGCCCTTGCGATACTCATACCGTCAAAGGTTGAAGTACCTCTGCCGATTTCATCGAAAATAATAAGGCTTTTTGAAGATGCATTCTTGAGGATATCTGCCACTTCGGTCATCTCTACCATAAATGTTGATGAACCCGATGCAAGGTCATCCGATGCACCGATACGGGTGTAAATGCCGTCAACAACGCAGAGTTCAGCGGACATTGCGGGAACAAAGCTTCCCGCCTGAGCCATAAGGCAAATCAGGGCAACCTGACGCATATATGTTGATTCACCCGCCATATTGGGGCCTGTGATAATTGCACATCTGTTATCCGCACAGTCAAGCACGGTATCATTGGGCACAAACGGAAAATCTATCATTTTTTCAACAACGGGATGTCTGCCGTTGGTTATTGAAATTCTGTCACCCGCATTCATTGAGGGGCAGCAGAAATTGTTCTCACTCGCAACTCTTGCATAAGAACATATAACATCAAGAGCGGCAACCGCAGCAGCGGTTTTCTGGATTTCGTAAAGATGCTCGGCAGCCTTTTTTCTTACGGAATCGAAAACTTCATATTCAAGTTTAACGATTCTCTCCTGAGCACCGAGAACTTTTGATTCAAGCTCTTTGAGTTCCTGAGTAATAAATCTTTCGCAGTTTGTAAGGGTCTGCTTACGGATATAATCCTCGGGAACAAGTTCTTTATATGAGTTTGAAACTTCTATGTAGTAACCGAAAACACGGTTATAGCCGATTTTAAGCTTTTTGATACCCGTTCTTTCCTGTTCACGGAGCTGAATATCGGCGATATAGCCTTTACCGTTATTGACGATATCACGGAGTGAATCAAGTTCTTCGTTGAAGCCGTCTTTAATCATTCCGCCTTCACGCACGGAAAACGGAGGCTCATCAACAATCGCATCATCAATAGTTTTTGCAAGATCTTCAAGAGGAAGGATTTCGCTCTCAAGCTCGCAGATCATTGCACTTTTGCAGGGAGCGATAAGCTCTTTGATAAGCGGAAGTCTGCAAAGAGTTGAAGAAAGACCTCTGAGTTCCCTTGCGTTTGCAGTTGAATAGGCAATTCGGGTAATAAGTCTTTCCATATCCTGACAGCCTGTCATAGCTTCGATAATATCGCTTCTGAGCGAGGGGTTATCAACAAGCTCTTCAACGGCATTGTGACGCTTTGTTATTTTGGCGATATTGAGCAAGGGCTGTTCAAGCCAGCTTCTGAGCATACGCTTGCCCATTGAGGTTTTTGTTTTATCAAGCACCCAGAGAAGAGAACCTCTTTTTTCTCTGTTACGCATTGTTTCTGTTATTTCAAGGTTGCGGAGCGTTGAAACATCAAGACGCATAAAACTGCTTTCGCCATAGTAATCAATGCTTTTGATATTTTCAAGCTCGGATTTCTGCACTTCACGAAGATAATCCATTGATGCACCTACGGCACATACCGCACCGTTTGCATTCTCAAGAGATATTTCGGAAAGTGAAGAAACACCGAAATGTTTAAGAAGAGTTCCGGAAGCTTTTGAAAGGTCAAAGCAATTATCATCAAGCAAATCGCAGGATGAACGAAGCCTTGTTTTTACAAAATCCGTTACCTGAGTAAGCCCGAGCACATCGGAATTAATTATAATTTCGCTCGGATAAAATCTGCCGAGTTCATTAATAATACGACGCTGTGAATTCTTTCTTTCAAACTGTGTTGCGTGAACACTGCCTGTGGAAATATCGGCAAAACAAATACCCACACAGTCTTTTGTTGCACAGATACAGGCAAGGAAGTTATTCTTGCCTTCATCAAGCATTGTGCTTTCGATAACCGTACCCGGAGTAAGAACTCTTGTTACATCTCGCTTAACGATTCCTTTGGCAACGGAAGGGTCTTCAAGCTGTTCACATATAGCAACCTTATAGCCTTTGGCAACAAGGCGTGCAATATATGAATCGGCGCTGTGAAAAGGAACACCGCACATGGGTGCTCTCTCCTCCTGACCGCAATCTCTGCCCGTAAGCACAAGGTCAAGTTCTGCCGAAACCTTCTTTGCATCTTCAAAGAACATTTCATAGAAATCACCGAGACGGAACATCAGGATTGTATCGGGATAGTTCTCTTTAATTTGAAAATACTGTTTCATCATCGGGGTAAGCTCTGCCATGAATTTACCATACCTTTCAAAAAATCCCGGGGACTGCACGGGGCAGCCCCCATTATTTTTCACTGAATCTTAGTGACAACCGCTGCATGAACTGCATTCGCCGCCGCAGTTGTGCTCCTGGGGAGGCTCGCAGGTTGCGGGGTCTTCACCCTGAAGGCAAAGAGCGAAAATATTGTTGATATACTGCATAAGCTTATCAATCTCTGCTCTTGCTGCTTCATAAGCCTGCATATTGGGGTTAGCCATAATCTGTGTATAGATTTCGCCGAACTCCTTATCATAAGCTTCAAGCTTCTGCTCGTTCTTATCTTCCTTTGTTGCTTCGTGCTGGAATGACATCTGAACAAGCTGAATTCTTGCGATAAGCTCGTTGAGAGCTGCGTCCTCTTCGTTTGCTTTCTGTGCTTCCATGAGCTTTGTGTAACGCTCATCCTGCTGAAGAGCTGCACCGAGCTCTCTTGCTTTTGCAATTACGTCCATTTCTGTTTCTCCTAACTGTAAAAAAATTTATATAATACGTTGGAACGTCGTATTAACTTAATTCGCCTCTGAGTATCCACGTAAGCGACTTGGTAACCTTAACATCTCTGAACGAGCCTATTACCGATGTATCTGCGGGGAACTCAATAATAATATTACCCTGTGTTCTGCCTTCAATCATACCGTTTTTGCTTACGCTCTCACACAGAACACGGTATGTTTTGCCTACCATTGATGCGGTACGCACCGCCGCAATCTTCTCCTGAGCATCAAGAAGTTCTTTGAACCACTTGCCCTTTTCTTCTCTTGAAACGGGGTCAGGCATTTTTGAAGCTACCGTACCTTCTCTTGACGAGAAAATGAAAGTATACATTGATGTGAACTTTGCTTCTTCAACAAGTGTTACCGTTTCTCTGAACTCATCGTAAGTTTCCCCGGGGAAACCGACTATAACATCGCTTGTTACCGAAAGTTCGGGCATAACGGAATATGCATAATTGAGAAGTTCAAGATATTTTTCTCTTGTATATCTTCTGTTCATCACATCAAGAACCCTGTTGCTTCCGCTCTGGAACGGAAGATGAAGATGTTTCGCAACCTTTTCGCACGATGCCATTGTATCGAGAAGTTCAAAGGTGCAGTCCTTGGGATGAGAAGTCATAAAGCGGATAATGAAATCGCCTTCAATGGCATTGAGCCTTCTCAGAAGTTCTGAGAAATTGCAGCCGTAGTCGGGATTTTTACCGTATGAATTGACATTCTGACCGAGAAGCGTAATTTCTTTATAGCCCTGAGCAACAAGCTGCTTTGCTTCTTCGATTATATTTTCGGGATTTCTGCTTCTCTCCCTGCCTCTGACGTAAGGCACTATACAATAACTGCAGAAATTGTTGCAGCCGTACATTACGGGAATCCAGGCTTTGAAGTTACTGTCACGGTGAACGGGAAGTTCTTCGGAAATAACGCCGTCATCATCGGGAAGTTCATAAACTTTTTTGCCCTTGCTGAGGCTGATATAAAGAAACTCAGGAAGTTTATGGATAACGTGAGTTCCGAAAACAATATCAACGAACGGATAGCTTGTCCTGATTTTTTTTGCAACGTGATCCTGCTGCATCATACAGCCGCAGAGAAGAATCTTCATTTCTCTGTTTGCAGTTTTCATACTTTTGAGAGCACCGACATTGCCGAATACCCTGTCCTCTGCGTGTTCTCTGATTGCACAGGTATTATAGAGCACAAGATCCGCACCGTCGAGAGTATCCGTAAGCTCATATCCCATCTGCTCAAGCATACCTTCAAGACGCTCGCCGTCAGACACATTACCCTGACAGCCGTAGGTATGAACAAAAGCTTTTGGCGGCGTTGAAAACCTGCTTTCAACAACGGTACGTACAAGCTGAATATATTC
>JAXJVE010000507.1:0-3176 GCA_036308705.1 Acutalibacteraceae bacterium | reverse complement strand
TCCCACGCGCCCCAGATAACGGTACGGAGATTGCCGACCTTTGCAGCATCACCGATAACGTGAACGTGCTTGCCTTTTGCAGCAAGGGGAGTGGGAACATAACCAACAGACATAATAACTGAGTCTGCGGGGATATCAAAGGTTTTGCCTTCTTTATCCTTAACGGTAACTGCACCGTCTTTGATTTCGCAAAGAGCTGTTTCAAGATGAACGGGAACTTTGTTTGTTTTGAAGAAATCTCTGAGGAAGCTTGTGTTTGCAAGAGCAACACCGGGAGTTGTAACAAGGTCATCCTGCATTTCAACAATAGTGGGTTTCTTGCCCTGAAGATAAAGTTCATAGGCAATTTCACAACCTGTAAGACCGCCGCCGATAACAGTTACATTTTCGCCGACTGTCTTGTTGCCGAGAAGGAAGTCAACAGCTTCGATAGCTGTGTCAGCACCCTTGACGGGAATGGTTCTTGCCTTTGAACCTGTTGCGATGATAACTTCATCTGCACCAAGTGAAGCAATATCTTTAACTTCGGTGTTCATCTTTATTTCGATGGGATATTTTGCTACTTCACGGATATACCATGCGATAAGGTCACGGTCTTTTTCTTTATATGAGGGAGCAGCTGCAGCGATGAATACACCGCCGAGTTTGTCGCTCTTTTCATAAATTGTTACTTTATGACCGCGTTTAGCACAAACGATTGCAGCTTCCATACCTCCGATACCGCCGCCAACGATTGCAATTTTCTTTGACTTCTTAGCGGGCTTGAGGTTGTATTTCTTGGACTGCATTGTTTCAGGGTTAAGAGCACAGCGTGAAAGACCCATTGTGTCTGTAAGATCCTGGGTGTTTGCGTGACCCTTTGATGATGAGAAGTTGAAACAACCGCTGTGGCAGCAGATACAAGGCTTGATATCTTCGATTCTGTCTTCGAGAATTTTGGTTATCCACTGAGGATCAACAAGGAACTGACGTGCAACACCTACACCGTCAATTTTGCCTTCTGCAACAGCCTTGGCACCAACATCGGGTTCCATACGGCCCGCACATACAACAGGAATATCAACAAACTTTTTGATGTGTGCAACATCATCAAGGTTACAGTTCTGAGGCATATACATAGGGGGATGTGCCCAATACCATGAGTCGTATGTACCGTTATCGGCGTTAAGCATATCGTAACCCATATCCTGAAGATATTTTGCAGCCTTTTCTGATTCAGGCATAGCACGGCCAACTTCAGTGTATTCTTCGCCGGGCATTGCACCTTCGCAGAAGCCCTTCATTTTCGATTCAACTGAATAACGGAGTGAAACGGGGTAATCGTTACCGCAAGCTTCTTTGATTGCTTTTACAACCTCAGCGGCAAAACGGTATCTGTTTTCAAAGCTTCCGCCGTATTCATCGGTACGTTTGTTGAAGAATTCAATAGCAAACTGGTCAAGAAGATAGCCTTCGTGAACAGCGTGAACTTCAACACCGTCAACACCTGCATCACGGCAGAGTTTTGCTGTTTTTGCAAATGCTTCAATAATTTCGTGAATCTGCTCAACTGTCATTTCAGGGCAGATGATATCGTGAGCCCAACGTGAGGGCTGGGGGCTGGGTGATGCAAGTTCGTGTGATGTATCAAGAATGGGTTTTACAAGAGCACGTGTGAACTTGTTTTTGTGAAGAGGAGCAACAAGCTCTGTGATTGCCCATGAACGGCCCATACCTGCGGTAAGCTGAACAAAAAGTTTTGCACCTGTTTTATGGATTTCATCCATAAATTCTTTAAGTTCTTCAAACATTTTGGGGTTTTGCCAAAGCCATTTGCCCCAGAATGTATCACGAAGGGGAGCGATACCGGGAATGATAAGACCAACATTATTGTTAGCTCTTTCGAGGAAAAGTTTGGCAGCTTCTTTATCGAAATGACAACCGCCGAGCTCAAACCAACCAAAAAGAGATGTGCCGCCCATAGGACACATAACAATTCTGTTTTTGATTTCTACATTACCTATTTTCCAAGGGGTAAATAAGGCTTCATACTGCTGATCCAAGAATAACACTTCCTTATCATAGAATTACTATTATATAATAAAATAATTAGTGTTTTATGTCAAGCAGATATTGAAAAATGTTGTCTTATTTATAAATTGTTTGACAATTTATTGCGTATATGATAATATATTTTATATTTGAAAAGGCAGGTGAAGTTATGTCAGCATTAAAAGAAAATGTTGATACAACAGATAATTCCATTTTGCTTAAAAACAGACGATTTGTAGGTACAAAAGAAACGGTTGCCTATGTTCTTGAAGATGCCGCTGCAAGTCTCAACATCAATGATTTTAAAGACAGATACATATATGATGTTGTAAAAATTGATTTCAGTTATCTTGCAATTTTCAATATTGTTTCGCCTATATGGGATACAATCAACGATACATTCATAGGTGTTATCGTTGAAAAAACAAGAACAAGATGGGGTAAATTCAGGCCGTATCTTCTTCTCGGTCAGGTTCCTCTTACCATCCTCGGTATGTGGTACTGGCTTATTCCGTTTATGTTCCCTGATACCGCTGCGGATTATCTTCCGAAATTCATCTTCTATTTTGCAATGTCGATTATAACAGAAACAGCCAACACATTTACCGCTGTTTCCCGTGCAGGTTTCGGTTCTACGATAACGCCTGAGCCATTGGACCGTTCAAGGCTTATTGCAACAGCCAACCTGATGTCCCATATTTTTGAGGACTTGCCGAAGCAGGCATTCGGTATTATTTATGACCTTGTTATAAATGATAAAATCAAAATCCAGCTTCCGAAGTTGTTCACTTCTTTCGGTATCGGTTTTGCTATTCTCGGTGCAGCTTTTTGTATTTTCTTCTTCCTCACAACACGAGAAAGAGTTGTTCAGTCAATCAAAAAGCCGAGCGTAATACAAGGTCTGAAGGCTATCTTTTCAAATAAGCCAATGTTCATTCAGGTTCTCTCATCGTTCCTTTCCGGCTTTTCAATCGGTCAGAGCAGAACAAACTTCTATATTGATGTTATCGGTTCAATAACTTGGAAGACCATCGTTGGTATTCCCGCTTTCCCTGTTAAGTTCATAAGCTACGGTTTTGTTGAACCTCTCAGAAGACGTTTTTCAACAAAAGCATTGTGGAGTCTTGAAGATGCCTGGACAGATA
>JAXJVE010000506.1:0-1207 GCA_036308705.1 Acutalibacteraceae bacterium | reverse complement strand
GTTGCTATGTTTGGCGACCTCGGTGCGGGTAAAACCGCATTCACAAGAGGCTTTGCAAGGGGAATGGGGATAAACTGTGATGTAAGCAGCCCCACATTTGCTCTTGTCAACGAATACAGAGGCGACAAAAGAACTTTGTATCACTTTGATATGTACCGTATTTCGGGTTGGGATGACCTTTATTCAACGGGATATTTTGATTATCTCGATGCTGGCGGATGCCTTATAATTGAATGGAGCGAAAACATCGAGGCGATACTTCCCGAAGACTGCGTCAAGGTAACCATTACCAAAACTGATGATTTTAATGAAAGAAATATTGAGATAATCGGAGATGAAACAATTGAAAATCTTGGCTGTTGATTCTTCGGCAAAATCCGCAAGCGTTGCCGTAACCGAAAACGGCAGGCTTATCAGCGAATGCTTTGTAAATAATGCACTTACACACAGCCGTACACTTATGCCTATGGTTGATAATGCTTTGACTCAGGCGGATATGACACTTGCTGATATAGATGCTTTTTGTGTTAATGCAGGCCCCGGCTCATTTACGGGAATCCGTATCGGCGTTGCGGCTCTTAAAGGGCTTGCCGCTGCTGATAACAAGCCGTGTGCAGGTATTTCAACGCTTGAAAGCATAGCGTATAATTTTGCCGATGAAAAATGTATTGTCTGTGCCGCAATGGATGCAAGATGTAATCAGGTATACACCGCAATTTTTCGCTGCAACGGTTCAGAAGTAAGCCGTATTTGTGAAGATAAAGCTATATCAATTGATGAGCTTGGTTCAGAACTTTCGGCTTATGATGAAAAGATATATCTTGCGGGCGACGGTGCCGAAATATGCTTCAGAGCTTTTTCGGAAAAGTTTGAAAACATTGTGCTTGCGGGTGAAAACCGCCGTTATCAGAGGGCATACGGAGTTTCACTTGCTGCAGAAAAAAATAATAATTTTACGGATTCCGCGTTGCTTGCACCTGTCTATTTAAGACTTCCGCAGGCTGAACGCGAACTCAGAATAAGAAAAGGAGAATCTTTATGATTGCAATAGGAAGCGACCACGCAGGTTATGAACTCAAACAGGTTATAATCAAACATCTTGAAGAAAGAAAAATTGAATTCAAGGACTACGGAACATATTCATCGGATTCCTGCGATTACGCAGTATATGCCGAAAAAACAGCAAGAGCCGTTGCAGACGGTGAAT
>JAXJVE010000505.1:0-5373 GCA_036308705.1 Acutalibacteraceae bacterium | reverse complement strand
TTCTTATGACGACCCTGAACAGCAACTTTCTTGCCGATTGTTTCTCTGTATGCAACCTTGGGAACTGTGAGTTCAACTTCAACGCCGAACTTGTTCTTGAGCTTTGTAACAAGAGTATCAAGATGCTGTTCGCCGAGACCTGCAACGATCTGTTCCTTGGTTTCTGTGTTAGTGTAGTGGCTGATAGTAAGATCTTCTTCAGCGAGTCTGTTAAGACCTGCAGCGATCTTATCTTCTTCGCCCTTCTTCTTAGCCTTAACAGCCATGGGAAGACAAGGTTTGGGGAAGCTTACGCCCTTAAGCTTGATTTCTGACTTGGGAGCACAGAGTGTATCGCCTGTCTTGAAGCTTGAAAGCTTTGTGATGATACCGATATCGCCGGCAAGGATAGCTGAAGCTTCTTCCTGCTTGCCGCCCTTGGGGAAGAGGATTTTACCCATTCTCTCAGCTTCGCCTGTACGCTCGTTATAAGCGGGTGTATCGGGAGTGATTTTGCCCGAGATAACCTTGAAATATGACATCTTACCAACGAAGGGGTCGGCAACTGTCTTGAAGCAGATAGCTGCAAGAGGTGCGTTTTCGTCACAAACAACGTCTGCTTCTGATGCAACTGATGCTGCGTCGGGAGCTGACTGAACGATACTGTTATTGATAAGGTCAACTGCTTCTACCATATAGCCTGAGCAAGCGTATACGGGGCAGATTTCACCTGCAAGAATACCTTCTTTAAGACCTCTGTCGATTTCGTCATCTGTAAGGGGAGTGCCCTCAAAGAATTTTTCCATAAGTTCATCGTCTGCACAAGCAACAGCTTCGATGAAAGCTTCTCTCATTCTGTTTGTTCTTTCGTCATTTTCGGGCATGGGAGCATCTGAACGCTTGCCGTCTTTATATGAGAAAGCTTCGTTTCTTGAGAAGTCAACGTACGAAATAACCTTATCGCCTTCAACGTAGGGAACAACAACGGGACAAATCTTGTTGCCGTATTCTTCTCTGAGTGAATCAAAGGTCTTGTAGAAATGAGCGTTTTCACCGTCACACTTGGTGATGGCAAACATCTTGTTGATGCCTCTTTCGGTTGCAGCGGCAAATGCTTTTTCTGCACCAACGTCAAGAAGATGGCCTGAAGCAAGAACGATAAGAACTGCACCCGCTGCACGGATACCTTCACTCATACCGCCTGCGAAGTCGAAAAGACCCGGAGTATCAATTATATTAATTTTAGTATTTTTCCATTCATATGAAGCGATTGCCGAAGCAATTGAACACTTACGTCTCTTTTCTTCTGCATCAAAGTCCATAACAGTGTTGCCGTCTGCAACTCTGCCGAGTCTGTCTGTTGCATTTGAAACATAAAGCATAGCTTCTGCGAGGGTTGTTTTACCTCTGCCGCCGTGACCGGCGAGAACGATGTTTCTGATGTCTTTTGCACTGTAAGATTTCAAAGAAATTCCTCCTTGGTATGTGGCACTTGCGATGAAGTAGGGAATAAATTATTTCTGAAAACTAAAATAATTACCACATTGTATAGGATTATATCACAAAAGTTTTTCAATTTCAATGATTTTTTTGGTGTTTTTTATTAAAAATTACATAAAATCGCTAAAGAAAAAGGTCTGCAGAAGAAATTTATCTGCAGACCTTATTATTACTTTGTCGAAATTTATTTGTTTTTGCGACCCCAGAGATGGATAATTCCTTCATCGTTAAGAGCCTTGACGAGGAAGAAAGTGATGGGGAGAATGAAGATTCCGAGCACGCCGAAAAGCTGTGTACCGAGATACATTCCCATAAGAGTGATAACGGGGTGAATACCGATATTCATTGAAACAAGCTTGGGCTCAATAATCTGACGAAGAACGGAGATTACAGCATACATAACAATAAGTCCTATGCCGAGAGCGATATCGCCTGTTATAAAGCAGATGAATGACCAGGGCCAAAGGATTGTGCCTGTGCCGAGAATGGGGAAAATGTCAACAATTGCGATTGTAAGGGCGATTGCAACGATGTATCCGCCTTCGTAGATGTTGAAAAATTTCATAATGTTGAGCCCGATTGCAACTTCGCAGAAGGTGATGAGTATAATGGTTGCATAGGACTTGAACATTTTGCCGAGAACATCCGAAAAAAGTCTTTTGGTTTTTACAAGCTTTATTTCCTGCTCTTCAGAAAGAGCTTTTTTGATTGTGTTTGTAAAATTATCGTAGTCACAGGTGAGGAAGAAACAAGCGATAATGCTGATGAGCGTTGCGGTTAAAAACATAGGAATCTGTTTTGCGGTTGAAATCAGGCTGCCGATGGGCCCTGAAAGGAAAGAGAGGTCGATTTTATCTGAACCGCCTTCAACGGGCTGTGTTTCGGCACTTTTTTCGCTGACGAAGGTCAGTATTTTATCTGCAAAGTCGCTTATGGAGCCAACCAGAGGCTTCTCAATTGAATCGGGAAGGAATGCTATGTTTGTTTTGATCCACGCTTCAATATCATTTACGAGTGCGGGCAGATTTTCGAGCCTTTCAAGAAGATATTGACCAAGACCTTTGAATTCGATTGCAATTTTATAGCCGACCAAAGCGAGGATACCTGCGATGACGGCAAGGATAAAGAAAACCGAGGCGGCGGCAACAATTTTTTTGCTGATTTTTGTTTTTTGGGAAATACGCCTTACGGGTTTCTGAAGAAACATTGCAATTCCGAATGCAACAAGAAACGGTGCAATCAATGCGGCGGCATATTTAATGAAAAGATAGTATGCTGCAATTATGAGAGCAAAATAAACTATGTTTATCAGCGTAGAACGTCTTTTTTCGGTTGTGTTCATTTTTTCTCCTCCTGCAAAACAGACTGAAAAGCGTTTTGTAGAAATATTTTACACCATTTTTAATTTGTTGGCAATGCAATAAATAAAAAATATATAAAAAAACATTATTTTTTTAAAAATAATACTTTATTATTTTGCAATTCTGTGATATTATGTATAATGATTAAATTTATAATAAACCTTCCCGAAAGGAGCGCTTTGTATGTATGTTGCTGTAATGGGATATGGTGTTGTAGGTTCGGGCGTTGCAGCTCTTCTCAATAAAAACCACGACCATATTCTTAAAAAAAGTATGCAGAGCGAAATGGAGCTCAAATACATTCTTGACCGCCGTACATTCCCCGGTGACCCCTATGAAAATCTTGTAATTTTAGATTATTCAAAGATTGTTGAAGATGACGAGGTTAAAATCGTTGTTGAAACAATGGGCGGTCTTCACCCTGCTTATGAATATGTTGTTGCTTGCCTTAAGGCGGGTAAACACGTTGTTACCTCAAACAAAGAACTTGTTGCCGCAAAGGGCTGCGAGCTTCTTCAGATTGCAGATGAAAACAACGTTAACTTCCTGTTTGAAGCAAGTGTTGGCGGCGGTATCCCCATTATCAGACCAATCAGCCAGTGCCTTGCCGCAAACGATATCGACGAAATCGCAGGTATCCTCAACGGTACAACAAACTTTATTCTCACCAAAATGATAACAGACGGTATGACCTTTGAAGAGGCTCTTCTTCTTGCTCAGAAGAACGGTTATGCCGAGCGTGACCCGTCTGCTGACGTTGACGGTCACGATGCTTGCAGAAAAATCTGTATTCTTGCAGCACTTTGCTTCGGCAAGCACGTTTATCCCGATTATGTACATACCGAAGGAATCCGCAATATTGCTCTTTCGGATGTTGAATATGCCCGTGCGTGGGGCGGCGTAATCAAGCTTATCGCAAAAGCAAAGAAGCTTGAGGACGGCAGAGTTTCCGTTATGGTTTCTCCCGCATTTATTCAGAATCACAGTCAGCTTGCTTCTGTTGACGATGTATTCAATGCAATTCTCGTTCGCGGCGATGCTATCGGCGATGTTGTATTCTACGGCAGAGGTGCGGGCAAAATGCCTACCGCAAGTGCTGTTGTTGCAGACGTTATCGACTGTGCAAGAAATATGAACCGCAAAAAGTTCATCGCATGGCAGGACTGCACAGACGGTTATGTTGCAGATTATCTTGAGAATGTTACCTCATTCTATATCAGAGCAACAACCGATAATGCGGCTGCTGCGGTTGCAAAAATCAACAGTCTTTTCGGCGGCGTTACAACTCTTGCACGTGCAGATGCACCCGAAGGCGAAATCGCTTTTGTAACATCTCCCGTGAGCGAAAAAGAGCTTGGTGAAAAGCTTGCACTTGTTGACGAAGCAAAAATCGAGTCAGTAATAAGAATTACAAACTATTAATTCTTATTTCAATATTTGGAGGTTACTATGTCTTTAATTGTTCAGAAGTTCGGCGGCAGTTCCGTTGCGAATGCCGAAAGAGTAATGAATGTTGCAAGAATCGTTACTGATACCTATAAAGCGGGCAACGACGTTGTTGTTGTTGTTTCTGCACAGGGTGATACAACAGACGATCTTATTGCAAAAGCTCAGGAAATCAATCCCAAGGCTTCAAAAAGAGAGATGGATATGCTCCTTGCATCAGGTGAGCAGATTTCAATTTCACTTCTCGCAATGGCTATTGAAAGCCTCGGTTATCCCGCTTGTTCGCTTCTCGGCTGGCAGGCAGGTTTTTCAACCAACTCAGCATACGGCTCAGCAAGAATCAAGAAGGTTTCTGCAGAGCGTATCAAGATGGAAATTGCAAAGAAAAATATCGTTATCGTTGCAGGCTTCCAGGGTCTTAACAAGTATGACGATATAACAACCCTCGGCAGAGGCGGTTCAGATACAAGTGCCGTTGCTATTGCAGCATCAATGCACGCAGACCGCTGCCAGATTTATACCGACGTTGAAGGCGTTTACACTGCTGACCCCAGAAAAGTCAAGGGTGCAGTTAAGCTCAACGAAATCACCTATGACGAGATGCTTGAACTTGCAACTCTCGGTGCACAGGTTCTCAACAACCGTTCGGTTGAAATGGCAAAGAAATATAATGTTAAGCTTGAGGTTCTTTCAAGCCTTGTCCGTAAACCCGGTACGATAGTTAAGGAGGTAGCTAATATGGAAAAAATGCTCGTAAGAGGTGTTACAAAGGATACAGACGTTGCCCGTGTTTCAATAATCGGTGTTCCCAACGTTCCCGGTATTGCATATAAAATTTTCGGCAAACTTGCTGCAAAGAATATCAATGTTGATATCATCCTTCAGTCAGTAGGCAGAGGCGATACAAAAGATATTACATTCACAACCGCTAAGTCACATCTCAGCGATACCCTTGAGGTTCTTGAAAATCTTGACCTTGTTGCAGGTCTTGAAATTCTTACAGATACAGACGTTGCAAAGGTTTCTGTTGTTGGTGCAGGTATGGAATTACATCCCGGCATTGCTGCAAAGATGTTTGAGGCTCTTT
>JAXJVE010000504.1:0-1693 GCA_036308705.1 Acutalibacteraceae bacterium | reverse complement strand
GTCTTATGATACTTGTCGGTTCAAGAAATGTTATTGAACGTATGGTTGAAAACAACAGCAAATCAAAGCGTTATTCGGCATTGAAGAGCTTTATTATGTTGGGTGACAGCTGATGAAACGTTTATTCAGGGCTTTGGCAAAAGCTTTTTATCCTCAGCGTTGTGCATATTGCGGCAAAGTTGTTGCACCCGATGAATTTATGTGCGACGAATGTGAAAACATTCTGCCGCGTATCACGGGTGATATATGTATCAGATGCGGCAGAGGTAAAAAAGACTGTAACTGCAAAAATGCCGAAAAGTATTATAACGGAATTGCTTCACCGTTTTATTTCAGCGGTAATGTCAGAAAAGGAGTACATTCTTTTAAATTCAGAAATTCTCCCGATAATGCAGAAGCATACAGCTTTGAAATGTCAGAAACCGTTAAGAAAAGGTTCGGCAATATTAAATTTGATTATATTACCGAAGTGCCTATGACAAACAAAAGTCAAAAGGACAGAGGCTATAATCAATGTATTCTGCTTGCAAAAGGCATAAGTGAAAACACGGGTATCGAATATAAAAGCGGTGTTCTTGTTAAGCTTTATGAAACCGATAAACAGCACGGCCTGAAGCTTTATATGAGAAAAGGTAATTTGTCGGGCGTTTTTGATGTAAAAAATCCGTCTGATGTTGAAGGTAAAACCATTCTTTTATGTGACGATATTTCAACAACGGGCGAAACATTGAATGAGTGTGCAAAAATGCTGTGGCTTTACGGTGCATCCGAAGTATACGGTATTTCACTTGCACTTACTAAAAAAGATAAAAACAAATAAAAGGTGGTGAGAAAATGCTTGGAGCAAATATAGGTATCGACCTTGGTACAACTTCAATTGTTGCTTATGTTGAAGGTAAAGGTGTTGTGATGACAGAGCCCTGTGCGGCTGCTTATGAAAAAGAAAGCGGCAGACTTATTGCTGTAGGGAAACGTGCGTGGGATATGATCGGTAAAAATCCCGATTCAATCAGAGTTGTCAAACCTATGGAACACGGTGTTGTTTCGGATTTCACCGCAACCAAGCATATTCTTCGCTACTTTCTTTCAAAAATATGTAAAAATATGATTTTCAAGCCCAATGTTGTTGTTTGTGTTCCGTCAATGGCAACGAGTCTTGAAAAAAGAACAATTCTTGATCTCATAACCTCGGCGGGTGCTGCAAAAGCTTGCCTTATCGAAGAGCCTCTTGCAGCAGCTCTCGGTGCGGGTCTGAAAAACGACCGTCCCGTCGGCACTATGATAGTTGATATCGGCGGCGGAACAACCGATATTGCGGTTATTACTATGGGCTGTATTTCTGTTTCACGCTCAATAAAAGTTGCAGGTAATACTCTTGATGAAGCAATAGTCCGCCAGATAAGGCGTGAAAGAGATATCATAATCGGTGAAAAAACAGCTGAATATCTTAAAAAGCAAATCGGTTACGCTTATCTTCGTGATGTTGAACTCGGAATTACCGTTAAAGGAAAACATTTCATAACCAATATGCCTGTCAGCATAGATGTAAGTTCAACCGAGGTTTATCTTGCAATGCGTCCTCATCTTGAAACTATCGGCGAAACAGTTCGTTCTGTTCTTGAACTTACACCGCCCGAACTCTCGGCTGATATCTGTGAGTCCGGAATATATCTTACAGGCGGCGGCTCGCTTC
>JAXJVE010000503.1:0-9092 GCA_036308705.1 Acutalibacteraceae bacterium | reverse complement strand
TCCCGCAACAATGCCTGCAGGCGATATGACCCTCACAGCAACCTGGGATTCCAACACAGATACTCCCTTCAAGGTAGTTATCAACTATGTTGACTTTGCAACAGGCGAAGCATCAACAGAAGAATATGATTTCACAGGCACAACCGCAAACGCTATCGAAATCGTTGAAGCAGTTCCCGGTGAACCCGCTGAGAAGACAGAGTATATCGAACTCAGCAACTTCACTCTTGCTAACTACGAACTCGATACAGAAGCTGCAAACGAACTTACAGGTGTTGTAGCAGCTGACGGTTCAACTGTACTCAATCTCTACTTCGTTCCCGTTAAGCGTACAGCTACATTCGACGCTAACGGCGGTGCATGGGATGACGGCGATGTAACAAAGACTGCACAGGTAAGCCACGGCTCACTTGTTAAGCCCGCAGTTCCCGCTGATCCCGCAAGAGAAGGCTACACATTCAACGGCTGGAACGGTCTTAATGATGCTACAAAGCTCACTCAGAACAGAACCTTCACAGCAGCTTGGGTAGCTAACGAATACACCATCACTTATGATATTGACGGTGCAACAACAACCGAAACTTACGAGTACAACGCACTTATCAACAAGCCCGTTGATCCCGCTAAGGAAGGTTATACCTTCGCAGGTTGGGAACCCGCAATTCCCGATAATATGCCTGCAGAAGATATCACAGTTACAGCAACATGGAACATTAACAGCTATGATGTAACATGGAATGTTGACGGTACTGAAACAACTGAAAGCGTTGAATTCGGCGCAACAGTTGTAACTCCCGCTGATCCCGCTAAGGAAGGTTACACCTTCACAGGCTGGAAGGACGCAGAAGGTAACGATGTTCCCGCAACAATGCCTGCAACAGACAAGACCTTCACAGCACAGTGGGCAGTAAATCCCTATCAGGTAAGCTATTTCGTATTTGAGCCCGCAACAGGCAAGTTCGTTGCAGCAGGTACAGCAACAGTTGATTACGGCACAGAAATTCCTGCAACCGTTCCCTCAACATACGTTGTTCCCACAGGCTACTCACTCAACGCAACAGCTTACACAGACGTAGCTCTTACAGCAGCTCTTGCAGCAGGTGCAACAATGCCCGCTGAAAACGTAGCTCTTTACTACACTCTTGAAGCTAACAAGTATGATGCAGTATTCAATGTAGACGGTGCTGAATACAAGACTGTTGAAACTGAATTCGGTGCACAGATCGTTGCTCCCGCAGATCCCGAAAAGGACGGCTACACCTTCACAGGTTGGTCACCCGCAGTAGGCACAATGAACGAAGAAGGCAAGACCTTCGAAGCTCAGTGGGAAGCAAAGACCTATAATGCTAACTTCAAGGCAAACGGCGGTCTCTTTGCAGACGGTGAAACAACAACAGTTGTTCCCACTAAGTTCGGTGCAGCTATCGTTGCTCCCGCAGCTCCCGCAAGAGACGGTTATACATTCGATGGTTGGGATACCATTCCCGCAACAATGCCTTCAAATGATGTAACAATCGTTGCAAAGTGGACTGTAAACGAGTACACAATCACATTCGCTGATACAGGCGATACAACAATCGATCCCATCAAGCAGGCTTACGGCACAGCCGTTACAGCTCCTGCAGCTCCCACTAAGACAGGTTATACCTTCGCAGGTTGGGAAGGTCTTCCCACAACAATGCCCGCTGAGGATACAACCGTTACCGCTAAGTGGACAAAGAACAACTACACCGTAACATGGAATGTTGACGGCGTTAAGAGTACCGAAGTTTACGAATACGGTGCAGCAATCGTTAAACCTGCAAATCCCATCAAGACAGGTCACACTTTCAAGGAATGGACACCTGCAGTTGACGCAACAATGCCCGCATACAATGTTGAATACACTGCAACATGGTACATTGAAGTTTATGAAGCAACATTCGACGCAAACGGCGGTAAGTATGCTGACGGAACAACAAGCAAGAAAGCAACCTTCGCTTACGGTGAAGCAGTTACAGCTCCCGAAGTTCCCACTCATACAGGTTACAGCTTCGCAGGTTGGGAGCCCGCTCTCTCAACAATGCCCGCAGCTGATATAACCTATAAGGCTATCTGGACAGTAGGCGAGGAAAAGGCTTACACAATCGAAATCTACTCAATGGATACCGCAGGTAACTACGGTGCTCCCGTTGTTGAAACAAAGACAGCAGCAGTAGACGAAGTTGTTAAGGCAACTCCCACTCCCACAGAAGGCTTCTATCTTGATACAACAGCTGCAAACGTTCTTGAAGATGTAATCAAGGCAGATGCAGAAACAGTTCTCAAGATTTACTACGCACGTAACGAGTACACAATTACCTTCAACGGTAACGGCGGTACAGTTGACGGCGACGCAACAACAACAGATAAGTACTATCACGGTGCAACAGTTGTTGAGCCTCTCACAGAGAGAGAAGGCTATACTCTTACAGGTTGGAATCCTGCACTTTCAATCGTAGCAGTTGCAGATGCAACATACGATGCACAGTGGGAAATCAATGAATACACCATCAGCTTCGATACTGACGGCGGATCACTCATTCTTCCCATCACTCAGGATTACGGCACAGATATCACAGCTCCCGCTGCTCCTGAAAAGGAAGGCTATGTATTCGCAGGTTGGGTAGATGCAGAAGGTAACGAAGCATCAGTTCCCGCAACAATGCCCGCAGAAGATGTAGTTCTCAAGGCAACATGGGCTAAGGATAAGTTCACCGTAACATTCTATGAAACAGAAGAAGACGGTGCAGCAATTCTCCAGCAGACAGAAAACGAATATCAGCTCAGCATCGTTCCTCCCGTTGCAACCAGAAACGGCTATGATTTCGCAGGTTGGGTTGACAAGGACGGTAACGCAGTAGACTTTGATAACGCAACAGTTATCACTCCCGCAAACGATGTTGACTACTTCGCAACATGGAACGTTAAGTCATATGCACTTAACTACCAGGCAAACGGCGGTCAGTTTGATGACGGCACAAACCGTAAGTCATACAACGTTGCATTCGGTACATCAAGTGCTGATATGGAAGTTCCCGCTGATCCCACCAGAGAAGGCTATACATTCACAGGTTGGAACATTGAGCTTCCCGCAACAATGCCCGCAACTCCCGTAAACAGAGTTGCTCAGTGGGATATCAACACCTACAACGCAGTATTCTACGCAGAAACAACCGATACAGACGCATTCGATACAGTTCCCGTTGTATTTGAAGAAGCTATCACAGCTCCTGCAAACGAACCCACAAAGACAGGTTATGTATTTGAAGGTTGGTCAACAGACGGCGAAAACGTTATCGATGATCTCGGCTACATCGGTGCTGAAGACGTAGTATTCTACGCAGTATGGTCAGCAGCAGATGTAACTTATACAGTTGAACATTACTATATGGGCACTGATAAGACCTATCCTGATGCTGCAACAAGAACAGACAGTTTCACAGCTGCAACAAATGCAACAGTAACCGCAACTCCCGATGCAGATGCTAACTTCACAGTTGACGCTGCTATGTCAGTTCTCGAAGGTACTGTAGCAGCTGACGGTTCACTCGTTCTTAAGGTTTACTACGAACGCGAAATCAACACATTGAAGGTTGAAATCGACGGCGTTATAACCGAAACAGAGTATCCGTTCGGAGCTCCCGTTGATCCTATCGAAGAGCCTACCAAGGAAGGTTACACCTTCGATAAGTGGGTTGACGAAAACGGCAACGAAGTAACTCCTCCCGCAACAATGCCTGAAGATGATATTACAATCAAGGCAGAGTTCACAGTGAATGCTTACAACGTAACATTCATCGTTGACGGCGAAGTTTACAGCGGCCCCACAGCTACAGATTACAATACAGCAATCGTTGTTCCCGCAGATCCCGCTAAGGACGGTTATACCTTCGCAGGTTGGGATCCCTCAGTTCCCGCAACAATGCCTGCAGAGGATCTTGTATTCAACGCAGTATGGGAAGCAAACGGCAACGTAAGCTACATCATCGAAGTTTACGAGATGAAGGTTGACGGTACTTATGCTGATACAGCAACAGAAACCATCACATATAATGACGGTGTTGTTGGTGCAGTTAAGACAGTTGACTATACAGCTCCCGAAGGCTTCACTCTTGATGAGGCAGAAAGCGTACTCACAGGTACAGTTCCCACAACAGGAACTCTTGTTCTCAAGGCTTACCTCGCAAGAAATCAGTATAAACTCAACGTTGACGTTGACGGCAATGTTGACACAACAGATTACTACTACAACCAGAAGATCAATACAGTAGCTGATCCCGTTAAGGAAGGCTATGTATTCGCAGGTTGGGTAGACGCTGACGGCAACGAAGTTGAAATTCCCGTTGTAATGCCCGCAAACGATGTAACAGTTTATGCTACATGGGATGAAGACAGCTTCACAGCATCATTCGATGCAGGCGAAGGTATCTTCAATACAACAGGCGAAAGCACAACAGAAATAGATGTAACATTCGGTGAAGATATCACTGCTCCTGCAGAAGAACCCACAAGAGAAGGCTATAAGTTCCTTGGTTGGGCAACTACCGATGATCCCGAAACACCCGTTACCGATTTCGGTAAGATGGATGCTGACGGTGCAGAGTTTGTAGCAGTTTGGAGCAAGACTGAATATTCAGTTACATTCTATGATTACAAGCCCGCAGCAGGCGGCCCCAATGCTCCCACTGAGAAGTATGTATATGCTTCATCAACACATCAGATGGGCGATTCAATAACCATTCCCGTTGCTCCTTCATTTGACAACTATGTATTCCTTGGTTGGTCAGAAAACGAAGGCGACAGAGATAATCTCATCACATCAGAAGATGCACTTACAATGCCCGCAGGCGATTACGTGCTCTACGCTGTATATGAGAGAGTTAAGGTTATGCTTATTCCTAAGAACGATACATGCACAACTATTATCGACAGAGCAGGCGGTACAGTGGATGATTACACCGCTGACAGCCAGTGGTATGTATACGGTCTCAGAGAATACATCACATCAACAAATCTCCTTAACGAGTTTATCGATGTATCAGGTGACGGCAGAATCGAAATTATCTATGTAAATGATGTTGTTAAGCCCTACACCGGCACAGGTACCGTAATCAACGTTTATGACAGACTCGGAACAGAAGAAACAAGCGACGATATCCTTGTTGAATCATTCCATATCGTTATCTTCGGTGATGTTAACGGTGACTCAGTTGCACAGGCAATCGACGCTACTTACGTATTTGACGAAGCAGCAGGTCTTACAACATGGAGCAACCCCTATGCTGATAACTATACTCATTACCTTCTTAAGGCAGCCGATATCACAGGCGAAGGCTATATCGAATCAATCGACGGCAGCTACATCGGCGACCATACAATCGGTATTGTTATAATCGATCAGGTAACAGGCAGACTCAGCTAATCAAAAAGCCCCTCGGCGAAAGCCGGGGGGCTTAAAATTTTAATGTGAGAATCAATTCAATAATCAGGTTGAGGGGAATGTGAAAAAAGCAAAAATCTGTCTGCTGTTTCAAAGCAAAAATGTTCAGTAAAAAAGCATATTGTAAAGCGAAACAACTTTACATATACGCCGAAAAAATGCAAGATTTTTGTCGCAATCTTGCAAGTGTTATTCACTGTTTTATACAGTATATACTGCATAAAATAATTCTTAAATAGCACTAAAACAGCTTGTAAAGTGGAAAACTTTACTGTTTTAATGCTATTTTGAGAATTAAAACCCGAGTTATCCACATTCTCCACCGAGTTTTCCACATATGCAAGAAAATCCCTTTACAAGCGAATTTTGTAAAGGGATTTTACTTTACTGCATATATACATGCATATTAATTTGTGTATACATAAACATTAAAAATAATCTTGCAAGAAACCCTTCAAAACGGGCTTCAAATAACTTTTTTGCCCTTGATAAATACGGCTTTTATCTCTTTGAAATCTTCGGATAAAACAAGCAGATCTGCGTTCTTTCCAACCTCGATACTGCCTGTGATTTTATCAACTCCGATAGCTTTTGCGGGGTTGATTGTAACAGATTTAATTGCCTGTTTTACAGGTATTCCGAAGGAGAGAAGATTATGGAACTCTTCAAAAAGATTTGTTGCACTGCCTGCGAGTGTACCGTCGGGAAGGCGTGCGGCATCGGTTTTGATAACACGCTGACCGCCGAGAGTGTATTCGCCTTCGTCAAGACCTGCCGCCATCATTGCATCGCTTATAACAACTGTTCTGTCTTCACCCAATGATCTGAATGTTATTCTGAGCGTTGCGGGGCAGATGTGTATTCCGTCGCATATCAATTCAGCAGTAACGCTTTCGCTGTCAAGCACGGCACCTACCATACCCGCTTCTCTTGATGTCAGTCCGTTCATTGCATTATAAAGATGAGTTGCGTGAGAAATACCGAGCGATATAGCCTTTTTGCCCTGTTCGTAGTCTGCGGTTGTGTGAGCGGCAGAAACGGTGCATATATTTTTTGCTTTGTTTATAAACTCGTCGGCACCGTTCTGCTCGGGGGCGATATCAACAAGCTTTATGGGGCATATACCGTTAAGGTGTTCAAAAACCTCAAAGTCAGGCTCGAGTATATGAGCTGCATCCTGAGCACCTTTTTTTGCGGGGGCTATAAAAGGACCTTCCATATTGATGCCGTGAATATACGCACCTTCTTCTTTGCCCATGGTATCTGCGATATAGCCGAAACATTTTTTCAGCATATCAACAGGCAAGGTCATTGTTGTGGGGCAGAAGGATGTTATTCCGTTTGTTGCAAGCCATCTGCTCATTTTTGCGGCAGAATCGGGATTGCCGTCTGTTGCATCCGCCATATTACAGCCGTGAATATGAACATCAATAAATCCGGGCAGAATAACACAACCGGAAAAATCGTATCCGTCCTTATCGGATTTATCAAGCGATTTTATAATTCCGTTTTCAATTTCGATATCTGTTGAACAGGGGACAAAGTCCTTGCCGTAAACAGAAGCGTTTTTTATTATCATGAGAATCACCTCATAATTATTTTAGCATAAATTTGATTTTGTGTCAAAAAAATAAAGCAGCTTTTACAAGCTGCTTTTTATTAATATACTCAGATTTTTTCTTCGATGTAAGCTGCAAGATCGCCAACGGTCTTGATCTTATCGAGAGCTTCATCTGAAAGTTCGATATCAAATTCGTCTTCAATTGACATTGCAAGGTCAACAAGGTCAAGGCTGTCTGCACCGAGGTCGCCTGTGATTGTTGAGCTTTCTGAAATAATGCTCTGATCAACTTCGAGCTGTTCGCTGATGATTTTTGTTAACTTTTCTAATACCATTTTTGTTACTCCTTTTAAAAAATTGTTTTATTTCCCCCCGGAAACCACAATATACATAATATAAAATTAAAGCCTGATTTGTCAATAGACAAAACCTAAAAAAAGATTGGAATATCCGACGAACTTTTACCGATAATAAACAAAAAGGAACGGTGAATATGGATATTGCTTACAGTTTATTAAAAGCATTTGTTATCGGCGGATTTATCTGCCTTATCGGACAGATTCTGATTGACACAACCAAGCTTACTCCGGGACGGATTCTTGTTGCATTCGTTATAACCGGCGTTGCTTTGACTGCGGCTGGTCTTTATGAGCCGCTTGTTGAATGGGCAGGTGCCGGAGCAACTGTACCGCTGACAGGGTTTGGTTATACGATGGCGAAGGGTGTTGAAAACGCAATTGCACAGCAGGGGATAAGAGGTATCCTGACAGGAGGACTTACCGCCTCATCTGCAGGAATAACAGCGGCTATCCTTTGCGGAATAATCGCGTCTTTTCTTGCAAGACCGAAAGAAAAGTGACACCCACTAAAATAATAATATGTATTTTTACTGTTATGTCAACCGAAAACGGCGTTAATTAATAAATTCTTAGAAAAAGAAAAATCCCTTCGCCTTTAAAGACGAAGGGGTAAATCTTGCTAAGATTATTCAGCTTCGCAGCATGAGCATGAAACGTAGTTCTCTTCGCATTCAGCAGCAAGAGCTTTCTTTTCCTTGATTTTTTTAACAAGGAAATAAATACCAACGCCAACGCCTGCAACTGCAAGAATAATGCCGATGATTTTAAGAGCCTTTTTCATTTCTACTACCTCCAGCTATAATTTGGATAAATCAATTATATATCACAAATCGCGGTTTGTCAACAATTTAATAACCGCAGTTATAAAAAATTATAACTACGGTCATTTTTACTGTTTTCTGTTGTTAGCAGCTTATTTTACAAGCTGAGCAAGAGCTGACTTCTTGTGAGCAGCGTTGTTCTTGTGGATAAGACCCTTAGCAGCTGCCTGATCAACCTTCTTGATAGCATCTCTTACAAGAGCGTTTGCTTCGGGTGAGTTAGCTTCAACGGCTGCGTGAGCCTTTTTGATAGCTGTTTTGAGTGCTGTATTGCGTGACTTGTTTCTTGCAGCTCTGGTCTTGTTAACGATAACTCTCTTCTTAGCTGACTTGATATTGGGCATAGTGGCACCTCCTTCTTCATACAGGTGAATATGATAGCACATTTTTTTGCTGATTGCAAGGTTTTTTTGAAAAATCTTTTAAACTTTTGCAATTAATAATACTAAATATTTCAAAAAAAATCAAGAGGTAATTTAAAAAATGAATTTCAGAACCGATCTTGCACTGGAAAGATGCGAATTTTTAGATAAAAAAAGCATTGAAGGGATTGAGATGAACACCTTCAGTGCACACGAAACAAAGGTGACAAGAATTGATGTTACAACCGAATCGGGAGCAAAAACGGTAGGCAAGCCGATAGGCAGATATGTTACTGTTGAGGTAAAGCCGTTTGCCAGATATGCTCAGTATATTGATGACGGATTTTTTATGCTGAGGGATGAAATCGCCGATATTATTCCAAAAGAAGGGTCCGTACTTGTTGCGGGGCTCGGGAATATCCGTATAACACCCGATGCACTCGGCCCCAAGTGTGCATCAATGATTTTTGCAACCCGACATATAACAGGCGAGCTTCTTAAAGAAACGGGTCTTTCGGGGTTGAGAAC
>JAXJVE010000502.1:0-6317 GCA_036308705.1 Acutalibacteraceae bacterium | reverse complement strand
TTTTTCGTTAACCTTAATGGCGTGATAATTAAGAACACGCTGTTCCACGGAGGCTTTTGATTCCTTGGTCTGCAGAACAGATGACGCTCTCATAACATTACAGGCGTGGCCGAGATATGTTGAAAAATCGTTGAGTCCGTCTTCTATCTCGGAACATATACCCGACATTTTCTTGTTGAAGCTGTCATATTTTCTGATATGTTTTTTGCGAAGAGCGAACAGTTTGAAAACGCCTGCAATTGCAAAAATCAGAACGGAACACAATGTTATTCCCACTGCCCAGAGAATCGCTTTATCGTTATCCGTATTGCGTACCGCAAGAGGTATAAATCCGATAAAGAAGGCAAGAATCGACACAGCACTTACAAGGATTGTTTTAACCTTTGACATACGCTGTGAAATCGACTCGCTTATCTCACGGCCCGCTTCTTCTATGTCTTTTTTATATTTTGTATTACGGAAAAGTCTTGTTGTTGACGATTCCACCATACACTGCTCTTCACTGCTCAGACGGTCTTCGATATCTTCTGTCTGACTTGCCGTCATTCTTAACGCTCTGTCATCATCAATACGGTTATTGCGTCTGAAATCGTTATTTACAGCTGCTTTGACAGCTCTTCGGGGCTCTTTCAGATATTTTACAAATCTTTTTGATATTGCTCTGTATTCATTATCCCATTCCGCTTTTTCGTTTCTCGGGCAATCAGCCGCAAGACCTACATAGCCGCCCTTTGCAAAAAGATCGTTTCTGCTGTATTCGGAAGCATCAACGGAAATAGGAACATCAGATTCAAAAAGCTGTGTAAAAGTGTGTCTGTCAAGGTGTTCTTCAATTTCGGTTTTGGCACTGTCATACTGTTCCTTGATAAGCATACTTGTGGCTTTAAGCTTGCTTATATATTCGGTACAGGTATCTTCAATCGCCTTTGAATCAAATTCAAATTCCGCTCTGTATACCCTTCTCGGGGTTACAACGCCGTAGGGAATGTTGTTGCCTGCAAGAATAAGCAGAAAACACATCATTCTTATACGTTCAAACAAATACTGTTTATTATCCGATGAAAGCAAATCAAAAAGTATGAACTTCAGTTTATCATTATAAAGATTATGTTCGCAGAAATTCGAATAATCGTTTTCATCTTCATCTTTCCAGCCGGAATTATCGTTATGAACGGAACAGTCAAAGGTTCTGGGTGAAACACAAATAACCTCACAGGGTTTTTTATCTTTGAATGTAAAATTCTGAGCCAAAGCATCAAACATTTCGGTTTTCTTTGTGTTTTCAACAATACATTCAATATATTCGGGGTCTGAATAAAACGGGTCGGCATTACCGACAAGGCTGATAAAATTTATTATTTTATCGGAGGGAATCATATCGACAATATCTTTGGTTCTTCCGTTTTCGATAGCATCAATAAGTCTGTCCATATCTTCCCGCTCAACAAAACGGGTAAGATTATTCCTCTGATAATTATCCGCCCAGGCTGCTTTTTCCGTCAGGTTCAGGGCTTTGAGCTGACAGTCAAGCATATATTCATAAAGTTTCAGGTTACCTGAAAGAATACCCTGATATATTTCTTTGTCTTCAATAACCGAATTGAAAACAGGGGTACCGCAAAGAGCTGATGTGAGTTTAGTCAACGGATTATCAAATGCTTTTTTATAGCAGTCAAACCTTGCCTGTCTGCGCTCTGCAATGCCCGACCAATCACTTTCACCGCTGAGCCTGATTTCATCTTTATAGCCTGTAAAATCAAACGGATTAAGCGTGTTTATATTATCGCTGTTAACAATAACCGCACGCCATTCCTTGCGGAAAGTTACTTTGTCATAGATATCAGGCAACATTTTATCAAGCGTGTCTGCATTTCTGTTCCACGGACAGAAAGCGATATCTTTATTGTTAAGCAAAGGATTGAGGAACATTCTGAATTCTTCAAACATATCAAGAATTTCCTGCTCGGCAATAATAACCGTAAACATAAAACTTCACCTCCTTATACATTCTTTAATGGGTACCCGTATTATTTGATAAGCTCACGAAGCTCATCAATCTTATCGCTGAATTTATAAATATTAAGTGCTTTTATTTTGTTGCTTACCTTCTTGAATACCATATTGATAACTCTGTTATCTTCTATTTCGGTATTTTTGCGAAGATTGTATTCTTCATTTTTGAAGTTTTCAACAAGAAGTCTGAACTGGCTTTCAAGGCGGCTTGAAAGGAAGGGTGCTCTGTCAACTTCCTGTTCATATCTGTTAACTTCTGTTTCGACAACATTGATAACACTTTCAATCATAACAGAAAGTTCGTTATCATCCATTTTTGCCCTGGGAAGTGAATTATAATATGCAAGAGGAATTTCAAAAAGGCTTGTGGGTGCGTTATGACCGTCGCCTATCTTAAAGCTTTCAACATCCTTGAAGAATGCACTTTCGGAATATCTGCGGTTGCATTCAACATCATACTTGCAGCGTTCTTCAACCATTTCATAAATCTTTGCAACGGATGCTCTGTCCCTGTAAAGTGCATCAAGCACTTCATAGAATTCGTCACATTCGGTGTTGTTTGAAACGATAAGGGTTGTAAGCTCGCCTTCGGTATCTTCAAGAGCAAAAATACGCTTGCGTGCATCGTATTTTGAGGACTGATGTGTTTTTATCATTCCGTATACAATGCCGTAAACAAGTGCCGAATGAATCTTGACCATATCTTTATAATGAGCGTTCATTGAAAGCTCGGGCATTTCCGTAAGCGAATCCCAACGCTTATCAATATGTATGGAGATTGTGGCACTCTTTGTTGAATCGGGGCCGATCTTCTTTATATAGTCGTGATATGCCTGATAATAGATACCTGCGCCTTCTGTATAAAGATCATCAACGGTACATTCTTCGGGGCTCTTGAACTTTGCAAGCTGATCGGGGGTGATGTTATAAAGTGCACTGTAGAATCTGAAATCATATTTTGAAACGGTATCCGATTCAACAGGTGAAACAACAGGTTCGATAAGCTTTTTGATATCAATATCACGAAGGTCAAGAAGCGATTTGTTGAATGAACAAACCTTGATATCTCTCGGTTCGGTGAAGTTTGCACAGCCTACGCCGGGTGATGCAAGCTTGTTGCCGAGTTTAACCGCTTCAAGTATATATTCAATTCTGTCATCCTCGGTAATGGCGGGAATAACAGCCATTTCACTGTCATCAACAAAGCTTGTAGCTTCAAAATATGTTTTGAACTTAAGCTCGGTTGCAAGGGCACGGATGATATTGAGATTTATGATTTCATCACATTCTTCACGGATTGACTGACGGAAGTATCCGATAAGAACCTTATCAAAAACATCTGTGCGTGAATTATCGCCGTAGGGATCATACTGAGCAAGTCTGTCACTTTCCGCATTTGCTTTAACTGCCTCAAATATATCAGCGTTAAGTTCATCGGGAAGAAGAAGTCCGTTATCGCCTTCGGGACACATATTTGCAAGGCGGTCAAGGTATTCCTGTTCACCGCATACATAACGGATATTGCTGCCCTTCTTGAAGCTGAGCTTGTTTACGATTTCTTCTTTTTCCTTCTGAAGACCAACAACCTTTGCCTCAAAGCTTGCATAGAATTTTTCATACTCTGTGCAGATTCTGTTTATATATTCGATTGCAACGGCAAAAGCGGCATCATAAAGAACTGCGTCACGATACTCAAAAAGAGTATTACTGTAGCCGGGAAGATGTTTGTTGAGAGCTTCCCATACACGGGGATATCCGCCGATTTTATCAATAGCGGAAGGATCTTTCTTTTCAAGGGCACAAACATCGTCGATTGACTTTTCTTCCTGTTTTGCACCTTTATAGTTAACATCGAAAAGTTTGGGATTGTTTGCCGCAGCCGAATAAACGGGAAGATCTTCCTTGATGCTTCTCTGAAGATTAACTTTGATAACTTCTTCATACTCTGCAGCAAGTTTTTCCTTAAGTTTATAAAGAATATAACGAACAGCATTGGGATGCATAGCACCCTTTGTGGTTTTGAGAATATATTCAAGATGATAGGGCTTGACATCCGTCATAATCGAGGGGGCGTTAAGGAGAATTCCCTTTGCTTTTGCTTTTGCAACTGAGTTTGCAAGCTTTTTAATAAGGAGTTCATAGCTTCTGATAATTGAAAGGTTATCAGTAGCTTTGTTTTGTTCGCTGGGCTGATTAGCGTAATCTTTCTTTCTCTTGAGTTCTTCAACCTGAGTGTTGACACTTACAATTTCGGGAAGAGAAATGAAAGTTTCAAGAATTTCATCCTTGAATGAATATATGAATGTATCAATTTTATCTTCAACTTCCGAAGCAACATCATCAAGATTTCTTGCAAGATAGCTCTTGATATCAATACCGAAACGTTTATCGTCATTTTCAAGCTCAGATGTATAAACAGCCTCTATTGTAGGCTCTCTGTCGAGAGTTGTTGCACGTTTCTTTTTGAACTCAGCTCGTGCTTCCCTGAACTTTCTGTCATACTTAAGCCAATCGCCTGTTGACTGTGCATCGCCGATACGTTCCATAGCTCTGCAATATGCAATATAATCAGCAACATCTTCATAGGGGTAACGCACAATTGATGCACCGATACCGCCGAAACGGTTTCTGCCGAGGTTATCGCCGTTTGCAAATTCTTTGATAATATTATCTTCAATACCGAAAGCCTTACCCTGCATGGGGCCGATGCTCTGCTCATAAAGGCTCTGCGCGGCAAATTCTTTATACTGGTCAAGAGTCTGCATACTTTCCTGATCCTTGCCTACACGGTCAAGAAGGAAGCAGAAATCAAAGGGAAGAGATTCGAGTGTTTCAACACCCTGAGTGGTTGTGGGCACATCAACGTGAAGGCTCTTATATCTTTCAAGGTCTTTTCTTACACCGCAAAAACCGCTTGCCTTAATCATAAACGCATTGATTTCCTTGATGGTTGCATAACCGTTTCTGCGAAGGCTCTGACGCTCTGTTTCACTTCTGATAACAGGGTCCATAACGCCGGGAAGAAGAAGGAATCCTCTGATAATTGCTGATTTTTCACGGTAATGCTTGTGAAGATATTCACGGATAAGCATACCTACAGACATCGCAATACCCGAACCTGTACCGCCTGCCGCCGATGTAACGATAACAACTCTGAGAGCCTGTTTTGCTTCACCGCCATCCTTGAGGAAAAGCTCGTCAATCGTTCTGTAAAGCTTTGTGATTTCGCCTGTTTTGATTGTTGCGTTAAGAGCAAGTCTTGAAATAGCTCTTACCTGACCCGCACCTTCTGATACGGTTTTGGGATAGAGTGTTGTGTTGTTGGGGAACCACTTTGTTCTTGCATCGTCATCGTTCTTAAGATAATCAAGAACGCTCTGTGTTGATGAGGTCTGAATGGGAACAACACTTGCTTTTGAATTCTTGACACAATTAAGGTCGTTTGCGTTTGTATCCATTGATACAAAACGGATATTTTTGGTTTCTCCGGGAGCACATCTTTCTGCTATTTTAACTACGATTTCCGAACCGATACCGCCTACGCCGACAAAAACAGTTGCCGGAGTTTTGTTAATATTCAACTTTTCAACTGCCATAATAATTCTCCTCTTTTATGTTAAATATCAATTAGTTACTTGTGAAACTGCAATCATAAATTGATTTTTTGGTTTCAATTCTGATTGAAGGATTTGTTGACTCTTCTTTTATGGGATCATCGGGAGCAAGTCTTTGACAGAACTTACCGCCTTTCTTTTCGTAAGCCGTACCGTCAATCCTGACTCTTGCAACACCCATGCTTGCACCCGTGATATCTCTGATACCGACCTTACGTCTTCTTGAGGGAGTCCATCTTCTGTCTACGGGATAAAGGCTGAGCGTAATTCTGCACTCAGACTCCATATCGGTAGGAACAGGCGGCGATGCAAGCTGAAGGGTTTTACCCTTACGGTCATAGCTGTATTTACCCGTACCTGCGTTTCTGCCTTTAAGCTTGAACTCTCTTCGCTCTGCAATAAGATCCTTGGGAAGTGCTTTTCTGCTCATAATAAACAGAATAATCAAAATCAAAAGAAGGATACCCAGAATTATAAGAAATATCTTAATCCACTTACTGTAACCCTGAATCTCAAATTTTTCGGAATCGGGATCGTCGGTCTGAATGGTTCTTTCATATTCATCAACAAAAGAAGCGGTGGCTTTTATTTTATATGAACCTGTTTCAACCTCAGCTTCATTGCCGTTTTTATCTTTGCCTATATAAACAGCATATGCGGATTCGCCGGGAATCATTTCATAGGTATATG
>JAXJVE010000501.1:0-1289 GCA_036308705.1 Acutalibacteraceae bacterium | reverse complement strand
TTTTATTTTTTCACCAACAACTCATCAAATAATGTTGAGGTATGCAGAGCAAAGCTTGAGAAAATGGGCTTCCCCGTTGATGAAAACAGAGTTATTATTTCGTCGCACGTTGCCGCAGATTATCTTAACCGCAACTATGCGGGCAAAAAGGTTTTTCTTCTCGGCAATGAAAGGCTGACAGGTGATTTTGAAAAAGCAGGTATCAACCTTGTCAGCGAAGATCCCGATATCGTTGTGCTTGGTTTTGACACCACTCTCACATATCAGAAAATGTGGGATGCCGTTAAATATATTGATAAGGGTGCAATTTATCTTGCAACTCACCCTGACCTCAACTGCCCCACCGCAGACGGCTATATGCCCGATACAGGCTCTATGATTGAGCTTTTTGCCGCATCAACAGGCAAAAGACCCACCGTACTCGGTAAACCTATGACAGCAACCGTTGATTACATCACAAAAATGCTCGGTTGCGAAAGAGAAGAGCTTGCATTCATCGGCGACAGACTTGCAACTGATATTGCTATCGGTGCAAATCACGGTATACCCTGTGCCCTCGTTTACAGCGGTGTTACCACTCCCGAAGAATATGCAAATTCAGATATCAAAGCAAGCGTTGCGGTTGAAAACCTCAAGGCACTTGCAGAGTATCTTTGATATAGATGAGCAAAATTAAATAAGTCAGAATGTCAGTTCGTAACCTTCCTGACAGGCATCTTGCTCGGTGCCGAACAAAACTAAAGGCGTTGCACGGCAACAAAAGGAGCGTAAAATGAAAAACAAAAAAATCCTGCACCTCGTATACGGTGCAATCATTGCGGCATTCTATGCAGCCGCAACCGTTCTCATTTCACCGATATCATACGGTGCGGTTCAGTTCAGGCTTTCAGAAGCCCTCACCGTTCTTTCGGTGTTCACCCCCGCAGCAGTGCCGGGGCTTACCATCGGATGCATAATCGCAAATCTTGCCAGCCCCTACGGAATATGGGATATTCTTTTCGGCTCGGCGGCAACATTGCTTGCGGCTTTATCGGCAAGAAAACTCAGGCATATCACCTTCAAAGGTCTGCCTCTTCTTTCGATTATTATGCCCGTTATTTTCAACGCAATAATAGTCGGTGCGGAAATTGCGATTCTGACCCCGGGCGATTCAGCAAAATTTGCCGTATTCGCACTTTCGGCTCTTCAGGTCGGTGCGGGCGAACTTGCGGTATGTCTTCTCGGCGGTATTCCGCTTTACTATGCGGTAAAGAAAATCAAATTATTCAAGTAACAGACAGGGGGAGAAA
>JAXJVE010000500.1:0-3716 GCA_036308705.1 Acutalibacteraceae bacterium | reverse complement strand
TTTTAAATGTTAAGGCGGCGGATTAATTCCGCCGCCATTTTTTAATCATCCATAAACATAAGATATTCTGCTGCTCTGCCTTGAAGTCTTTTTCTGATTTCAGATTCTCTGTTTACAAGAACATATATCATTCTGTCGATTATTCTCTGAACGTCGCCGTTTTTGCATCTGCGTTCAAAACATCCGTACTGTGCAAAATGGTCCTCACGAAGAAGTAATGTCAGCAATGCACCGCACAAGTCAAAATCAGCAGTTTCAATGCGCTTCAATTCCTCATCAACATTTATAGGCTCGGTGATCATATAGTCATAATATTGCCGTTTCAGGCCGCCGATTAGTTCAAGAAGATTCTGATAATGCATTTCAAGGCTGCAACTGTCAGGTCGTTTCGATTTCAACAGTTCAATTTTTTCTTTGTTTGTCATTTTTATTCACCTCTGTTTATCGGAATTCTTTTGATGCAACATGAACTATTATTCCGCCGACGACTAAAGCAGGCACAGCAAATAAAAGGGTAACAAAACCACTTGCGCTGTTACCGGGGTCATATGAACTTATCGCCGCACCCAAAACAATCAGAACGGGAATCAGCATTACAATAGCTGCAATAACGGTAGAAGCTTTTTCCCAACCTGTTTTTCTTTTGTTTTGCGGAACAGGCTTTTTAGTGGGTTCAAGATTAACGGGCATATGAAAACTTGGTGTGTCATCATCAAACGTTTTTGATGTCATTCGGGGTTCGTCGTTTTTCTCTTTGTTTCTTTCAATAGATTCATTAATAATCTGAAATGCTATCCATTTCTCGCTTATATCGGTTTTTCCGTCACCGTTAAAATCAAAAATACCGCCAAAAAAGTCATCGTTTTTCATTGTTATCACCTTATTATGAAACTTCGATTGAAATTATACTGACCTCTTTCATTTTAAACTGTTTTATTCATCAACACCAACCTGGTACCACTTACATTTTTCACAAATAATATCTGCTTCATCAACTTCAAACTTATCAGGAAAAAAATATGCATCCATTGAATCTTCTCTTATCTCCTGCACTTCGTAACAATCGCCCCAGTAAACTCTGCGATTCAACAACGGACAGTCATGTTGTGCTTCAGGACTTCTTGCCATAATTACACCTCTTTTATAGTTTAGAATATTTGTATAAGTTTTTATTCGTTGCACATATAGATTTCATCATATATGCTTTGTACTTCATGGCCAAAATCAGTCATATTATCGTTTTCATCAAGACCATACATTGTGATATATTCATCAAGTGCAAGTAATGCCTCATCTAATGTTTCACAATCGAAAAACTCAGGAAAATTTACGCTCAGAAAATCTCTTGAAGCTGAATTCATATTATATTTTTCCATTATTTATCTCCTTTTTTGCGGAGTATTTGTAAACTTTACTTTAGCAATTAACATTTGCTATGGTTATAGTCTAACACAATCACAGTCCGTTAAAACGGACTTAAGAAGCAAAATCGGTTGTCCCACCGATATAAAGTGCTGTGTTTTATTATGTATTATATTATATATAATACATAATGGGCGTTATTTTTTGAACAATCGTCGTGATTTTTTCACGGCGATTTTTTGTTGTTCAAAAAAACGTTGTTCAGAAAACAAAACAGGATTTGTATTCTTACATACTTTTTCAGACGACGGATTGGTATATCTACCACAAACCGTTGAAACAAAATTTTTTCAGGAGGTTTTCACCTTGAATTTAGCAGAAATTTTAAAACATTTTGATCCGGACAGCACAAAACCAATGAAAAATGGAGAGTATCGTACAAAATGTCCCGCTCATAACGACGAGCATCCGAGTCTTTACATAAAAGAGAATCCGGAAAACGGCAATATTCTCTTAAAATGTATGGCTGGTTGCACCACCAAAGATATTGTTGAGGCAGCAGGCCTTGAAATGAATGACCTTTTCCCTTCACCAAACACCCCATCAAAATATCATATGAGTTGCGTTTCAAAACCGGTCACAGAGGGAACATATTACTACTGTGACAAAAAGAACACCCAAATAGCAAGAAAAACCAAAATCAGACTTCCTGACGGTTCAAAACACTATGTATGGCAAAGGTTTGAAAATGGCAACTGGAAAACAGGATTGAATGACATAAACTTGCCTTTGTATAATCTTCCTTCTCTTATAAACTCGACAGAAGAAATTTATATTGTTGAAGGAGAAAAAGACGCAGACTCAATGCAGAACCTTGGTTTCGTTGCTACATCTTCTCCACATGGGGCAGGTTCGAAATGGGATATGGGATACAACAAATACTTCAAAAACCGGGACGTTGTCATCATTGCAGATAACGATGACGCCGGAATAAAACATGCCAAAAATATTGCTGTCATCCTTTGTAATGTTGCAAAAAGCGTAAAGGTTATTTCAGCCAAAAATATACTTCCTTATATTGCAGAAGGTGGCGATATCAGCGATATCATCGAAGAGTATCCTGAAAATGCAAAGGAAATGATAACAGATGTTGTTGAACGAGCTGATTACTATTTATCTCCCGAAACTACTGTTATAAAATCAATTCCTTCGTTTTGTGAAACAAACAAATATGGAGATATATCGGTCAATGCTGCTTTACTCGCCGAACATTTTAAAAAGGATAAAATATATTTAGCTGTAAAATCCGAAAAGCTGGGAACAACAACCATATATTTGTATGAAAACGGAAAATACTCTCCCTCGTCTGACGATGATATAAAATCGATTCTTATAAAATATGTAACTGAATATGACCTTCGCATTCTGAAAATTGCTTGTATAAAAGAAGCTTTGGAGATTATCAAAACAAATAGCAGCTGTGTTCTTGCTTCGGAGTTCAATAAAGACGAAAACATAATAAACTTCACAAACGGTTTGCTTCACATTGATTCGATGAAATTGACCCCCCACACACCGGATGTCCTGACAACCTTACAGATCAATGCTGAGTGGATTGAGGATGATGTTGAAACTCCGGTTTTTGATGCTTTTCTGGATGTGTTGACGAACGGGGATGAAAAGATTATACATCTTTTGACTGCAATAATCGGACTCTGTATTTCATGTATTCCGGGATACCGTACAAAAAAATCACTTTTTCTTATCGGAGAAGGCAACACGGGAAAAACACGTTTCAAGAAGCTTCTTGAAAAGCTTCTCGGCGAAGAATTCTGCTGTGCTCTTGACCTTGCGGACCTCGAAAGCCGGTTCGGACCGTCTATGCTTTTGGGCAAAAGACTTGCGGGAAGCTCAGATCTTAGTTTCAGCACCGCCAAACAGTTGAAAATGTTCAAACAGATCGTCGGAGGCGACACTATTGTTATTGAACAGAAATTCAAAAATATGAGCAGCTTCTGTTTTGACGGCTTTCTTGTGTTTGCCTCAAATACAATGCCCCTGTTCGGTGGTGATAAGGGCGATTGGGTCTATGAACGCTTCATTATTGTTCTGTGTACCAATGTTATTCCGGAAGATAAACGAGACCCGTTCATTGATGACAGAATGTTCAGTGAAAGAAACGGAATTGTAAAGAAAGCTGTGAAAGCTCTGAAAAAACTTATAGCCAACAATTATAAATTTGATATACCTGTTGCTTGTTCAGATGCTATAAAAAATTATCAGATAAAGAACAGCCCGGCAATTTCCTTCTTTGAAGAAAACTGTGTAATGAGGAAATCCGACGAAGTTATTTC
>JAXJVE010000499.1:0-2889 GCA_036308705.1 Acutalibacteraceae bacterium | reverse complement strand
TGAAGTCATTTCAATTTATGAAGATACTCTTTTTGGCACCTGTGTCTTAATCGACCACGGCAACGGTGTTCAGACTCTTTATGCACACTCAAACGACATAAAAGTTTCTGAAGGCGATACCGTAAAACAGGGTCAGATTATCGGCCTTGTAGGCGATACAGGCAACACAACCGCACCTCACCTTCATTTTGAAGTAAGGCTTGAGAGCGGAAACGGTTACCAGAGAGCAAACCCCCTCAGATATATCAGCGAGCCTTAATAAAACCAAAAACCCTTTGCTTTTTCAGGGCAAAGGGTCTTTTTTATACAAAAATTGCTTCTTGACAATATTATTCTGCGGTGATATAATACAGAAAAATTAATATATCAAACCGTTGAAGCGGGGATAAAGGCGTATATGCCTTCACAGAGAGCCTGCGTTGCTGAGAGTCAGGTAAGAAACAATTCGTCAAATGGGCCGCTGAGGGTGCAGTGAAATGCGATTTATCGCAAAGTATTCTGCAACGTGATGGCATACGTTAGTTGCCGGGGATATGTAAGTATCCTGTAAAGTGCGCATTTTTGCGAATCAAGGTGGCACCGCGAATCAGATTATTCGTCCTTGACAGAGTAACATCTGTCAGGGTCTTTTTATTTTTAGTTTGGAGGAGAAATTATGAAACTCAATAACGTTGATTTTGATACCTATTTTAACAATTATCCCGATAAAAACGGATATTTCGGCAAATACGGCGGAGTTTATATTGATGATAAGCTCAAGGCTGCAATGGCTGAAATAACCGAAGCATACTATTCAATCTGCCAGTCAAGAAAATTCATTGCGGAGCTTCGCAGAATCCGTAAGGAATTCCAGGGCAGACCCACCCCCGTAACCCACCTTGAAAGACTTTCCGATTCTCTCGGCGGCAAGGTTCAGCTTTATGCAAAGCGTGAAGACCTTAACCATTCGGGTGCTCACAAGCTCAACCATTGTATGGGCGAAGCTCTTCTTGCAAAATATATGGGCAAAAAGAAGGTTATCGCAGAAACAGGTGCAGGTCAGCACGGCGTTGCTCTTGCAACAGCTGCCGCATACTTCGGCCTTGAATGTGATATCTATATGGGCTCAGTTGATATCAAAAAACAGGCTCCCAACGTTGCAAGAATGAAGATTCTCGGTGCAAATGTTGTTGAAGTAACACACGGTCTGCAGACTCTCAAAGAAGCTGTTGACGCCGCTTTTGATGCATACAGCAAGGAGTATAAAGATTCAATCTACTGCATCGGCTCAGTGCTCGGCCCTCATCCCTTCCCGATGATGGTTCGTGATTTCCAGAGCGTTGTGGGTATTGAAGCAAGAGATCAGTTCATCGAAATGACAGGTCATCTCCCCAACGCAATCGTTGCCTGTGTAGGCGGCGGTTCAAATGCGGCAGGTCTTTTTGCAGGCTTCCTCAACGACCCCGTTGACATCTACGGCATCGAGCCTCTCGGCAGAGGCCCCAAACTCGGCGACCACGCTGCAAGCCTTAAGTACGGCACAGAGGGTATTATGCACGGTTTCAACAGCATTATGCTTAAGGATGAAAACGGCGAGCCCGCACCCGTTTACTCGGTTGCAAGCGGTCTTGACTACCCCTCATCAGGCCCCGAGCACGCATTCCTTCAGGAAATCGGCAGAGTCAAGTATGATGTTATCGACGATGAAGAAACCATCGACGCATTCTATAAACTCTCACGCCTTGAAGGTATCATTCCCGCAATCGAAAGCTCACACGCAGTTGCTTACGGCATGAAGCTTGCTCAGAGAATGGACCACGGCTCAGTGCTTATCAACCTCTCGGGCAGAGGCGATAAGGATATGGACTACATCATCGAAAACTACGGTATCAGATAATTGTATAATCAAAGCCTCCCGTGTTATCCGGGAGGCTTTTTGTTTTGTTTATTCGGTTACATCGAGCATTTTTGCACCGACATATTCTGCAAGGGAATTCGGGTCAATGCCGAGCATTATACCCCTCACTCCCGCACTGATATAGATTTTATCAAAGAGTATAGCAGTTTCGTCAATAACGGTTGTAAACTGCTTTTTCATCCCTATCGGCGAGCATCCGCCTCTGATATAACCCGTCACTTTGAGCAAATCCCTGACGTGAAGCATCTCAACCTTCTTTTCGCCAAAAGCCTTTGCAGTCTTTTTAAGATCAAGCTCTTCACAGGCGGGAATACAGCATACACCGTAGCCGTGCTTTTCACCGCTGAAAACAAGGGTTTTGAATATCTGCGACGGGTCTTTGCCCGTTTTTCTTGCGGTACTCATACCCGAAAGATCGTTTTCATCAACGGGATATTCCAGAACTTCAAACGGTATTTTCGCACTTTCGAGCAACCGCATCACATTTGTTTTTGTCATTATATCACTTCTTTGAAATGCGGAACTTGAACGAAATCTTCTTGTGGCTGTTGAGTCTGTACTCCTTATGAAGATGTGCACAGCCGGGCATATCGCCGCCGACACCTCTCATTGCCGCATCAAGGCAAAGGGTAATGAAATCATCCTTTTTAAGCTCATAAAGATGCTTTGCCTTATCAAGCTTTTCGGGAGTATAGTAACCGAGATTGAAGCCGAAGGGAATATCCATTGCGTCAATCTTAATACCGAAGCCCTTGCCGTCGCTCACGCTCAGGCTTCTTACATCTGTTCTGTGGCCGTTTTCCTGAGGTCTCATATATCTGTGCTCAAGCTCGGCAACGGTCATTGCGTGCTTTGCAATTTTTGCACCTGTTTTTCTGTCAAGATATGATTCGTGAGGGCCTCTGCCGTACCATTCAACATTTTCAAGGCTGTTCTTTATGCTCATTCTCATACCTACCTTAAGCATAGGAAGAAGCAGACCCATTGCACTG
>JAXJVE010000498.1:0-2874 GCA_036308705.1 Acutalibacteraceae bacterium | reverse complement strand
CCTATCTCTTCATTTATCTCGGTTCACATCTTAACCTCGGCGATCTGGGTTCAAAGCTCACTCCCGGTGTAATTGTTGTTACTGCAATTTTTGTTATTGCTATGCTTGCAATTCTTGCATACTTTATCATTATGAGCGATAAAAAAGGCAAGGCACCTTTCCTTTATCCTGCAGTTACATTCTATATCATCGGTCTTATTCTCGTTTTCTTCGCAGATACCAACATTCTTTATTTCATTTATGCCGCAGTTATCACTATCGTAGGCTACGGCTCACTTATGATTATGCTCGGTGCTGCAGTGCGTGACTTCACTCCCGAAGATAAGGCAGGTCAGCTTCAGGGTATCAGAATGATATTTGCAGTTCTTATTCCTATGCTTATCGGCCCCAGCGTTGCAGAAAAAGTTTCAAACGCATATTCGGCAGTGCCCGGAACCGATGTAAGCGAAACACCCGCACCCCATATTTTCCTTGCAGCGGCTATAATCGGTGCTCTTATCATTATCCCCCTCTACTTCCTTTCAAAGGAATTCGAAAAACAAAAATCACTCAATAAATAAAGCCAAGAGAGGTCTTTGAAATGCATATTATAATTGTTGGTCTTGGCAAGCTCGGTATGACAATGACAAAACAGCTTGTAAAAGAAGGCCACAACATCACCCTTGTTGATATCAACAACGAAAAGCTTGAATATTCAGTAAACACCTATGATGTTATGGGTGTATGGGGTAACGGTGCAACTTGCGAGATACTTGAAGAAGCAGGTGCTTCAAAAGCAAAACTCATTATCGCCGCAACCCCTTCCGATGAGCTCAACATTCTCAGCTGCCTTATCGCAAAAAGAATGGGTACCGAAAACACCATAGCACGTGTACGTAACCCCGATTATGCGGCTCAGATGCAGTTTCTCCGCAACGAGCTCGGCATTAATATGATTGTTAATCCCGAATTCGAAACCGCCAACGAAATTTCAAGAATTATCCGTTTCCCCTCTGCTGCGAACCTTGATTCATTTGCAAGGGGCAAAATTGAAATGGCAAGTATCCGTATTCATTCGGATAATGTTCTTTGTGAATTACCGTTGTATGACCTTCGCAAAAAGGTCAAGGCGAAAGTTCTTGTGTGTGCAGTTCAGCGTAACGATGAAGTTTATATTCCTTCAGGTGATTTTGTTATCAGATGCGATGATATCATCAGTATCACGGGCACCCGTTCCGAGCTCAGCTCATTTATGAAGCAGATCGGAGTTTATAAACACAGAATTAAAAATGTTATGATTGTAGGCGGCGGAAGAATAGGCTACTATCTTTCAAAACTGCTTTCAGATACAGGACGCAACATCAAGCTGATTGAACACAGCAACGAAAAATGCCTTCAGCTTGCAGATACTCTTCCCGATGAAGTTACTGTTATACACGGTGACGGAACGGATCAGGAGCTTCTTGAAGAACAGGGTATCGAAAGACAGGATGCACTTGTTGCACTTACAGGCATCGACGAAGAAAACATTATTGTTTCTATGTATGCGGAATCAAAAGGCGTAAACAAAGTCATAACAAAAGTTAACAGACATTCATATTCAATTCTCGGCGATATCGGTCTTGATACTGTTGTTTCCCCTCAGATTGTTGCGGGTAATCTTGTTACCCGATATGTTCGTGCACTTCAGAACTCTGCGGGAAATTCTCAGATTCAGACCCTTCACAAAATGATTAACGGCAAAGTTGAAGCTGTTGAATTCATTGTTCCCGAAGGTGCGGGATATGAAAATATAGCATTTAAAGAGCTTAATTTTCTGCCCAACATTCTTGTTGCCTGTATTATGAGAAACGGAAAAATCATATACCCCGGCGGTGACGATGTTATGAAAGCATATGATAATATAATCGTTGTTACAGCGGGCAGAATACTTGAAGACCTTCACGATATTTTTGCTTGATTTTATCGGAGATAATCAATGAACTACAAAATGATTTCATATTATATCGGCAGGATTCTGCTTGTTGAAGGAATCCTTCTGATTTTTCCCGCTATCGGTGCTCTGATTTACGGCGACGATACGCTTATAGCATTTGCCGTGACCATTGCATCGCTTGCGGTCACAGGATTGATTGCGGTTAAGCAAAAACCTCAAAAGACAAATATATACGCAAAAGAAGGCTATGTAATAGTTGCACTTTCGTGGATACTGATGTCACTTTTCGGTGCGTTGCCGTTTTTTGTAAGCGGTCATATCCCGAATTTTATTGATGCATTTTTTGAAACCGTTTCGGGTTTCACAACAACAGGCTCAACCATTCTCACCAATGTTGAGGCTTTGCCCAAAAGCCTTCTTTTCTGGAGAAGCTTCACACACTGGATAGGCGGTATGGGAATTCTTGTGTTTATGATTGCAATTATGCCCAAAACCGAAAGTAACTCAATGCACGTTATGAGAGCCGAAGTGCCCGGCCCCACAGTCGGCAAACTTGTATCAAAGCTCAGGGCAACGGCAAGAATCCTCTACGGCATTTATTGCGTGCTCACCATAGTCCAGATAATTCTTCTTGTTGTCGGCGGTATGCCTGTTTTTGACAGTATTCTCAACTCTTTTGCCTCTGCAGGCACAGGCGGTTTTGCCATTCTCGGCAACAGTATAGAAGGTTATAACAATCTCTATTTTGAAATTGTTATCGGAGTATTTATGCTTATCTTCGGCGTAAACTTCAACCTTTATTACCTTATCCTTGCAAAACACGGCAAACAGGCTCTCAAGAGCGAAGAACTTCGCTGGTATATCGGTATAATCGTTGTGTCGGTTGTTGTGATTGCACTCAGCCTTATCAATGCTGATCACGATGCGGGCTATTCTTTCCGCCACTCATTCTTCCAGGT
>JAXJVE010000497.1:0-1733 GCA_036308705.1 Acutalibacteraceae bacterium | reverse complement strand
TGAGATGACGGCATAAATTCCGCAATAAAATCCGCAAGTTCCTTAACGCCGATTGAATATTTTGCACTTCCGCACAAAACAGGGGTGAGCCTGCAAGCGGATATTTCATCCCTGACAAGTTCTTTTGCACGCTCGCAGGAAAGAGTTTCGTCGCAGAGAAAAACATCTGCCGCTTCGTCGCAGATATCGGCAAGAACTTCGGTTGCCGATGATGAAAAGTTTTTGCCTTCAATCGCTTTCACCTTAGGGCTTTCAAGCCCTTCGTCTTCAACATCGGAAAGCATAAGGTATGATTGAGGCGAAACCTGTTTCAGCTCGTTTATAACAGACTGAATATCTGAGCCTGCACGGTCAATTTTATTGATAAAAACAACTCTCGGCAGATTTGCGGCATCAAGCGATTTGAGTATATTCTCCGTATGTGCACGCACGCCTTCAACCGCTGAAATCACAACAACCGCATAGTCGAGTGCCCAAAGAGCACGTTCAACTTCGCCCGCAAAGTCAACGTGACCCGGAGTGTCGATTATATTTATTGTTACATCACGCCATTTTGCCGATGCCGTTGCGGTGCGGACAGAGATTCCCCTCTGCTTTTCTATAGAGAGGCTGTCTGTTGCGGTTGTGCCCGCATCAACGCTGCCCGCCTGACGGATAGCACCCGTAAGATAAAGCAACTGCTCGGTGAGGGTGGTCTTGCCCGAGTCAACGTGAGCGAGAATGCCCGTGTTGTGATATATTTCAGCCATTGAATCACCTGCCTTGCGATAATTTCTGTTTATATAATATATTTATTTCAATTTATTGTCAATAAAACTGATGACAAAACAAAATATATGTTGTATAATAAATCGAAATCCATAAAAGGAGAGATACCAATGAGTGATAAAATTATAAAGTGCGGTGTTGTAGGTCTCGGCAGAGGTACTGCGATTGCAAGATGCCTTAAAGGTGTTAAAAATGCAAAGCTTGTATCTGTTTGCGACCATAATCCCGCTATTCTTAAATCAGGTTATGAAGAACTTTCAGAGGTTCTTGAAGACAAAAATCTTATTCAGTTCAGCGATTACGATGAATTTCTCAAATCTGATATAGATGCCGTTATCGTTGCAACAGAGGCTGTTTATCACGTGCCTATCGTTATCAAGGCTTTTGAAGCGGGTAAACACGTTCTTTGCGAAATTCCTTCGGTTAACTCTGTTGAAGAAGCAAAAGAACTCAAAGAAGCTGTTGCAGCTCACCCCGAGCTTACATATATGGCGGCTGAAAACTGCTGCTACTGGGCGTTTATCGAAACATGGAAGAAAATGCGTGAAGACGGTCTTTTCGGCGATATCGCATATGCTGAGGCGGAATACCTCCATGCTCTTGACCCCAATGAATTTTCACCTACATATTATCCCGAAGGCCATTGGAGAACATATCAGCCCGCTATCAGATATCTTACTCACGAACTCGGCCCTCTTCTTTATGTTATGGATGACCGTTGCGTAAGTGTAACCTGCCTTGAAGCAGATATCAATTATGACCCTTATACCCCCGAGCGTAAAGAAACAGGTGTTGCACTTTTCAAAACCAAAAAGGGTGCTGTTATCAGACTTCTTGTAAGCTTCGGTGCATACACAAGCTATGACCATAACTACCGTATCTGCGGTACAAGAGGTACTATCGAAACAGACCGTTCAAAGGTTGTTGACAACGCACATTCGCTTGCAAGCCTTTACAGTGTGCCC
>JAXJVE010000496.1:0-2389 GCA_036308705.1 Acutalibacteraceae bacterium | reverse complement strand
TTGCATAAGCGTCGTCATAGCATCCGTTGACAAGGCAAACGTCAGCGCCGTAGCTCTTTGTTGCCTCAATCTTTGAAATCGGTGCGCTGTCGGGCAGGCAAATCAGCGACTTGATTCCGTGCTTTGATGCCGCAAGAGCAACGCCCTGGGCGTGATTTCCTGCCGAACACGCTATAACGCCTCTTGCTTTTTCCTCATCGGAAAGTGTAGCGATTTTATAGCCCGAGCCTCGTAGCTTGAATGAGCCTGTTTTTTGTAGGTTTTCAGGCTTCAGATACAGTTCGCAATCTACGGCAATTCCGTTTGAGGGAACAACCTTTGTTGCCCTTATAATTTCCTTGAGCACCACCTGTGCTTCGAATATCTTGTCAAGCGTCAACATTTCACTACACTCCAATCGTGATAAAATAAAAACAAAAAAATCCTGCCTCTGAACTAATAAATAGTAAAGAGACAGGATTTCTAATACAAAATAATTAAAAATCTTGCGGTACCACTCTTCTTGCCGCCCCGAAAGGCGACCGCTCACCGCGACCAACATCGCGCCCTGCTGTAACGGTCAGGCTCCGTCCGCCCTATGTATCAAAAGATTGGTTCGGGTCGGCTGCTCAGAGGAGAGCTTGCAAATAAGACCTTCCGTTGACTCGCACCATCCGTCAACTCTCTGAAGCAGGTACAAACCGCTTATTCCTCGTTATAGCTTTTGTGGTAGTTACACTACAAAAAAACACGACTAACATCGCTCCCCGCTGTAACGGTCGGGCTCCGTCTGCCTTACTCAAAAATTTTTTCAGGCTCGCCGCTCTGAGGTGATTTAGCCTTGATAAATCCGTCCGCCGATTCACACCAACCATCGGCTCTCTGATGCGGGATTAATCTGCCGCTCCTCGTCATTGCGTTTGTTGAGTTATTAAATTGTTGTCATTATAGCACTGTGAAAAACTGCCGTCAATCGCGATTTTTCACAAAAAATTATTCGCTTTATCGATTTAAAGTTTTGCACTTTTAACAAAGTGAAATCATGCATTATTTTATAAAATATTTTAACAAAAATTTTTCTTTCATTGAAACTTGACACCGCTGAAAAAACTGTTATAAAATATTTTTTGGATTTCAGGAAAAATTCATTCAACTTCGCTCCATATATAAGTGAGGGGTAATTTTTCTCTGAAACAAACCGATGTTTTTTACGAAAAATAAAAATTTTCAAAATTCAGGAAAAATTTAATTGATTTCACTCCATATATAAGTGAAGGGGTGAAATATTCTCCGAAACATGGTGATTGATTATGGCTGATACCGCTAAAAACAGTTTTATCGTTCTGCTTCCGAATCAGATAATAACGATTCCGCAGGACAGCAATCTTGCGTGGCTTCCGCTTTTCTATGCCTTGCCAAAAGAATTGGTTTCAAAACGCAATCAGTATCTTGAAATTCCGAGAAGTCCGTATGATGTTCTCCGCACAAACAAATATGATAATCTCATCAATGACGATGCGTTTCTCGAGCTTGTCTGGGATTGTTATGCTTGGTCTGTGTGGCAGTTTATTCAAGTTCCTCGCAGTAATGGTTACGGTGATATTCCAGGAAAGTGGACAAGTTATTCAGGTGACTTTCCTCTGTGGCGTTTGTGTTATGCAATCCAGAATCATTTCCGAAACAAATTTGAAACGGAAATGGAATGGAGTTTTCAAAAACTGTTTACGATGCCAAAGGATATGGAAATTCCGTGGCTTACATATCAGCAATTCAGTAATCTCATCGGAAATCTTACGGATATGATTGTTGCAGAACAGAACTGGCAACCAATGATTGATGAAGTATGGAAAAACCGTCAGATGGAAGATTACAGCGAACGAAAAAGTACTAACAAAAGAGATTTCGTCAACAAATGGTATTGCTCGTGGAACGATAATAAAAAGCCCATTTTTCTTGATGAAGCAATCAAGTCAGACGAAGAAATCAGCGAAGAATTGCTGATTCATTTACCTGCACCACGTGAGGATTTTGAAACAAAAATCCTTGCAAAAGATAAAGTCGATACGTTTACATCGGCACTTGATGAAAAAGACAAACAGATTTTGCAGATGCGAATGGACGGATGCACACTTGAACAGATCGCAGCATTTTTCGGCTACAAAACACCGAGTGCAATTTACAAACGGATTCAGAAAATTGCAACGGCATACGAAGATTTTGTTTTAAAACATTACGGAGAATTTTTAGACACCCACTCAAAAAAACAAGAAAACCAAACAAGCAGATGAAGACAGTCACGATTGATTTCGTGGCTGTTTTTTGATGCCCGAAAGGAGGATTTCAGAAATGAGACGATAGAATAGTTTTAAACGACCAACGCATCATTTTGAGAAAATGCATCGGAAAACAC
>JAXJVE010000495.1:0-4207 GCA_036308705.1 Acutalibacteraceae bacterium | reverse complement strand
CATATGAGATTGTTCTTGCATCGTTTGACTCAAAGCGACCGCCCTGAGTTGCATCAAAGATGAGTGTATACTTGTTGACTTCGAATTCGGGATAAAGATCTACGTTTGCTGCGGGCATTGTTTTGGGAGGAGTCTGACCGTCTGCTGTTTTCCAGCCTTTGAAGGTGTGGCCTTCCTTAACGATTGCACCGCCGGGGAACTCTGCAGTATCAAATGCGGGAACATCCGCACCGTAGTTAACGTCTTTATGTTCCTGAACCTGAGGAACTTCCGATCTGTCTGTGTAATGATAATTTACTGTGTATTTATTTCTTGCATAGTAAGCATTAAGCACTGAGGATTTATCGCCCTTAACGATGATTTTGTCATTGCTCTTTGTAAGGTCGAGAGTAAAGCCGTCTACGGGAGTCTTGAGGAGTTCAGCTTCCGTGCCGGTTTCAGCAGGAATCTGCTGTGAATGATCGGGTGTTGTTGAATATGTTCCGTCAGGAAGCATATAGAACACCTGGTATGTGTAATAGTTATCACTTGCATTGCTGGGTGCCCATACAGCATAGAGAGTTTTCTCATCGTAATCATACTTGTATGTAGCAAGGTCAGCAGGTGAAAGTGTAAGAGCTTCTACCTGAGCATCTGAAAGAACATTACCCTGAGCCTCTGCATCAGCATCGCTTAAACCGAGAGCTTCTTTGATCTCTGCGGTGAAAGTTTTGTCTGCAGGAACGGGAATTTCTGACCAGCCGATATGAACATAGTCAGCCATTGAGGGAGTTACTGCTCCGAGCTCTGTTACTTTGTCACCGATGATACCTGATACAGCATAGGTTGTTTCGTATGAGCTGCCGGCAATATAGTAGCCGCCGTTTGCATCAAGAACAACGCTGCTTGTTGTTGTAATAACACCGGGAACATCGTTTACATTAGCATCCCACTGATACATACCGCTTGCGATGTTTGTGTTTGCGGGACCCTTGGGCATATTGATGAACATGGGATAACCCGAAGTTGTTGTTGCTGAAAGCTCCTTGGGAATGCGTGCAATACCTTCGGTGTTAACTGTTCTTGTGTAGGGTGTATCATAAACGCTCAGGTCATATTCAATTGTCCAATCGTTTATGTCAAGAAGAGTTGTTTTACCCGATTTGATTTCAAGGGTACTTGAAATGATATCGTAATTATCGAAGTAATCTTCACTGATAATACCCTTCGTAACGAGTGCACCGTTAATGTTCTGGCTGAACTTTGTTTCATCTGAGAACCAACCTGCGTTATCTGAGCCGAGTCTTACGGCACCACCGAGATAGTTACCGTTAACTTTAAGGCTGGTACGAACGCTATCCTCAAAAGTATAGTTGTTCAAAAATCTTGAATCGAAAAGGAAGCCGAGGTTACCGGAGTAGGTATAATAATCTGTTCCGACAAATACTCTTGCCTTAACCTTTTCACCGGGTTTTGCTTTTTCGGTTTCGATCCAGTTGATGTCATCTGCATCTACTCCTGAAGCGAGGTTGTCGTTTGCGTCACCGACAACGTTACCGTTTTTGTCAATTACAAGACCGTCTGCATTTCTTTCCATACGGTAGAACTTAACAGCGAAATCAAGATTGAATCCACCGTCAACATTAGCGTCGAATGCAGATGCCGCAACTGACATCGAACTGAAAATCATTATAACAGCAAGAATCACTGCCAATGATTTTTTGAGATGTGTCATATGCGTTTCCTCCTTAGTGCTTGAAAGCCGACAAGCGACACTTTCATATAGTACAAGTCATTGTATCATAATGCTGAAAAAATTTCAAGCATAATTTATAATTTTATTATAATAGATTATACGAAAAAATCGGATATAATCTGCTGTTTTTTGTTCATTAACCGCTTATATCTTCATCAAGAGCTTTTGAAGCACGGATTTTTGCGAGTTCATACATCATTGTATCTCTTGTTTTGCCGTGGACGTTGAAGAAGAGAAGAGTAACACCCTTCATAAATCTGCCGATTGCGGGAGCAAGTGCAAATACTGTCCAGATACCTCTGAGCATTGCCTCATCAGTCTGCGGAATGATAAATCCGTTAACGTCTTTGAGAGGTTCAAAGTGAATCGCATCAATGATAACACCGCCGAGAATAGTTGCAACACTTGTTGATATGATTGACATATAGCTCATTGCAGCGGTGATTGTTGCTTCGTTACGCACGCCCGACTTCCACTCAACATAGTCGTAGAGGTCGCCGTTGAGAGCCGTGCTGCAGTATCTTTGGATACTGTTCACGGCACCGCAGCAAGTGAGTGCAAAAACAATCCAGATAAAGTTGGGAATAAGGTTGCCTTTGCCGAAAGGCTCGTAACCCACAACCCACATAATGAAATAGCATATACCGCAGAACATATAGCTGCCCACTGCAAGATTTCTTAAGCCGAATTTCTTTGTGAGTTTGGGAGCAAGGGGAAGAACAAAATAGCTGGGAAGACCCGTAAACAGGCCTGAAATTGAGCTGAGCGAGAGCTTGCCCATACAGTTGACCCAGAAATAGTTCTGCACTTTTTCACCTGTTTGCTTACCTACAGCAAAGAAGTTCTTTATAATAAGAACCCACATCGGTCTGCACGTACCGACGGTTTTGAAGGTCTGTATAAGACCCGCCTGTTTCATCTCTTCTCTTGAAGCAAGGGGCATTCTTTCTTTGAGGGTAAAGAAGCCGTATGTTCTGAAAATAATTACACAGGAAATGAAGAACGTTGCACCGCCGATATAGACAAATCTTGTCGGAACTCCCTTCAGGAAGTCAACAAAAACAGGGAACAACGAAGGAAGCCACACGCCCATAAGGTCTGCATAGGCATCTGTAGCTATAAGTCTGTTTCGCTCTGAAACGTTGGGTGTTATGTTGTAAAGAATCGTCTGATAACTCGTGTTATAGAATGAGTTTGCAATCGAACCGACGTAGTTGAAAATGAAAAAGAGAACGAATAAAATTTTGGGGTCAAGTCCTTCAGGCAGCACCCACGGAGTGAATGCCGAGAAGAACCAGAACGGCATTGTAAGAATCAGATACGGACGCACTCGCCCCCATCTTGTTCTTGTTCTGTCGATTATAAGACCCGAAAGTGCGTTATCTATAGCATCGAGTGCACTGCTCACTGTTGATGCCAACGCCAGAGTTGTGGCAGGTGCACCGAGCATTACGTTGTAATAATAAAACGATTCTTTGTTGTGGAACGAATTCCAGTTTGTATCACCGAAACCCGAAAGTATATATGCTATATAGTGTTTTGGGCTGAGATATTGCTTATGCTGTTGGTCGAGATGTCTTTTTACCTTTTCGGAATCCGGTGCGATTTCCGTAACGGCACCTTTTTTCTCTGCCAAAAGTCTCACCTTCCTTAACGATATTACTCCATAGTAATCCTATTATAAAATGTATTCTATAATAATTGCAAAAAAAAATCAAGCATATAAGAGAAATTTCTCAAATATGCTTGATAAAGTCGGTCATAAATGTATTAAAGTGTAATATTTTCGCTTATAAGAGGCTGCTTTGTGCGGGTTTTCCAGAAACTGTTTGCGTGAATACAAACACGGTATTCCCTGCCCTTTTCAAGCCCGTCAAACGATACGCTCAATGTTTCGGGCATATCATAAAAATAGTATCCGCTCCACATTGTTGAGTTGCGTACAGTCACTCCGTTACTGTCTTTTACTATTACATTATAGTCATTTACACGCTCACCATCATACTTCGCCTGGTCAAAAGTAACCTTGAAGCCGCTGTCAGTTTTATCGGAAATGATAATTTTTGCATTCTCTTCAAAGTAGGGTGCCTGTGTTGTTTTATAGCGCGCATCGGTATAAAGGAATGAATCAACATCCCACGCACTGTCGATTTCCCAGGTGTAAGGGAAGAAATTTGATGTGATTACATCATAAGGATAAATTCTTACTCTCATATCGGCATCTGCTTCAACAAAGAGCATCTGTGCGGCTTTCTCGTTATCGGGAGGAATTGTTCCGTAGTATTTATCAAACTCATCAAGCTCAAAGTAGCTGAGAGTACCTGTACCGAGGCAGGTAAAATGCTGCTGATGAATTGAACGGGGGTCATTGATGGGTGCGTGCGAATGACCTGAGAAGTTGATAATCTGAGGATAATTCATAAGAATTGCGGTAAGCTCATCTTCACCCCAGTTTGCACTGCCGTAAACCGT
>JAXJVE010000494.1:0-2505 GCA_036308705.1 Acutalibacteraceae bacterium | reverse complement strand
ATCAAAAAAGTGACGGAAAAGCAAAAGGTTGTTGCCGCATCGGTTGAAGAACAGGATGTTTTTGCAATCGTCTGCTCCGATACAAAAGCCTGTCTTTCCGTTTTACGATTCAAGGATTCCCGTCTTTATGACAGCGAACATTTTATAATCGACCCGCCCGAAGATATGCCCGAGGTACGCCACGAATTGCTCAGAAGCTATTATTCAATGAGGGATTTTGTGCCCCGCAGAATTGCAATCGACGGCGATGTTAAAGGCTGCGAACTGCTATCCGAATGGCTTTCATCCCTTGCAAAACGCAAAGTGAATATCGTTATCCCTCAAAGAGGCGAACAACATTCTCTTATGGAAATGTGCCGTTCAAACGCCGCACAAAAGCTTGCACTTTATCTCGGCAAATCGGGTAAGTCCACAGCCGCTCTCGATGAATTAGGAACACTTCTGGGGCTTAAATCACCGCCCAAATTCATTGAATCCTATGATATTTCACATACCGCAGGCAGCGAAAACGTTGCGGGTATGGTTGTTTTCAAAGACGGTATACCGTATAAAAAATCATACCGCAGATTCAAAATAAAAGGCTTTACGGGTCAGGACGACTACGCTTCAATGGCTGAAGTTATAGAGCGCAGAATTCTCCGCTATTTTGAAGAAAAAGAGAGCGGCGAAGGTTTCGGCAGACTGCCCGACCTTATTCTGCTTGACGGCGGAAGCGGTCAGGTAAACGCAGTCAGACCCATTCTTGAAAAATATAATCTTTCCATACCTCTTTTCGGTATGGTCAAGGATTCCCACCACAAAACCCGTGCCATTGCTCTTTCGGGTGATGAACTTTCGCTCACCTCAAAGCGTGCGGCATTCACACTTGTTTCCACCATTCAGGAAGAAGTTCACCGCTATTCAATCGAATATCACCGTAGCCGCAGAAAGAAATCATCGCTTTCTTCAACTCTCACATCCATCGAAGGTATAGGCGAAAGCAGATGCAAGGCACTTATGAAACATTTCAGAACAGTCAAAGCCGTATCCGAGGCTAGTGAAGATGAGCTTGCTTCCGTTAAAGGAATGAGCAAAAATTCCGCAAAGGCGGTTTTTGAAGCGTTTCACGGCAAAAATACAAACGGCGAGTAAAATTTTATAAAAATATAAGTATTTTACTTGACAATCAATTATAAATAATGCGATAATAAACTGATAATACTCTTCGGAGGAATTAATATGAGAGTTATAACAGGAAAAGCAAGAGGTACTACCCTCAGAACTCTCGAGGGCAACAATGTAAGACCCACCACAGACAAAGTAAAAGAAGCTGTTTTCAGTGCGTTTCAGTTTGAAATAGAAGGCAGAAGAATTCTTGATTTGTTTGCCGGCTCAGGTCAGCTCGGAATTGAAGCTCTCAGCAGAGATGCAAAGCACGCAGTTTTTGTTGATGCCGATAAAAACTCAATCAGAATTGTAAAAGAAAACCTTGCAAAAACAAAGCTTGAGGCGTTTGCAACCGTTGTTCAGACCGACTCAATCGCTTTTCTTTCAATGACCGATAAAAAATTCGATATCGCATTCCTTGACCCTCCTTTTGAAACAGGTCTTCTCCAGAAGGCACTTTCAAAAATAGGCGATTGTATGGCAGACGGCGGTGCTGTAATCTGCGAGCATCCTTTCAAGGAAGAGCTTGATGACGAATACAACGGTCTTGTGAGAACAAAAGACTATAAATACAGCAAAACAGCCGTAACTGTTTACCGGAAGGAAGGATAAGATGAAAATCGCAATCTGTCCGGGCAGTTTTGACCCGGTAACAATCGGTCATATAGATATAATTCACCGTGCGGCAAAGCTCTTTGATAAGGTAATAGTTGTTGTTATGATAAATTATCATAAGCCCGCAGGCTATTTCACCGTTGATGAAAGAGTTGAGCTTCTCAGACGCAGCCTTAAAGATGTTGATAATATCGAGATAGAAACCAACAGCGGTCTGCTTGCGGAATACGCAAAAGAAAAGGGTGCCTGTGCGGTAGTCAAAGGTCTTCGTGCCGTTTCGGATTTTGAATATGAATTCCAGCAGGCATTGACCAACAAAAAGCTCAACCCCGAGCTTGAAACCGTTTTCCTCACCGCCAACGCAGAGAATATGTATCTTTCATCAAGCGTTGTAAAGCAGGTATGTGAATTCGGCGGAGATATAAGCGAATTTGTCCCGTCAGCAGTATGTGACGATATCATAAAACGTATAAAAGAAAGGAACAGATAAAATGAATATTGAAAATTTACTTGATCAGATTGAAGATATTCTTGAGGCAGGTTCAAAAGTTCCCCTGTCAAGCAAAATTGCGGTTGACGCAAACGCAATCAAAAGAGCAATCGAGGATATCAGACTCAACCTTCCCAACGAAATCACTCAGGCAAGAGCAATCGTTGCCGACAGAAACAACATCCTCATCAAGGCAAAAGATGAAGCTGTCAATGCCGTTACAGGTGCTCAGGAAAAATCAAGAGCACTCATCT
>JAXJVE010000493.1:0-5453 GCA_036308705.1 Acutalibacteraceae bacterium | reverse complement strand
GCATATTCAGTTGCGTTTTCCCAGGAAGAAACATCGTACGACCCGTTTATCCAATCGCCCGTTTCTTTTCGGGCATCATAATAAATGCTGTATTCTGGGAACCTGTAGTTGGGCAGATAAAAAGAGCTGTCAATATAAGCATCATTTCTTTTTACCTTCCAGCTTTTATCGGAAACTATGCTGATACCGTCCCCGACAGCTTCAAAAATGAATCCTCCCTGACCGCTGCTGCAATAGGAATAGCTTGTTTCATTATCCCAGAACCATACAAGAGCACATATTGTGTTTTCGCCGTTTCTGAGATAAGGTGCAATATCAATGCTGTCATAATAGCCGCTGTTTTTATCAGGTCCACGCTTCACACTGCCCTCAAAAACAACATTTTCGCCATTTATATAAAGCCAATATTTTGAATCTGCCGATATAAAAGCGGTCAGATTTTGGGGAATCTTATCAAGATTTATCTTTTTGTTAAAACACATCCAGACATTTTTCTCGGTAAGATTTTCTTTATCCCAAATCCATTTTGCCTTCCAATCAGATTTCTCTTTGGTGGAAATCGCACTGTATTCGGGAATTGTTTCGGGGATTTTATAATTATTTGTATACGGCACAAACGATGTATCACCGAATGAAAATATTGAAGAAACGAACGCAGCCGCTATGGCAAGATAAGAAATAATAGTCTGTATAAACTGCATAGAAACCTCCCTGACGTCAACACATTAAAATGTATATCTAATATCAGTTTATCATAATCGGTACGTAAATTCAACTTATCCTGCATATAAAAACGGGAACCTTTGAATTAAAGGTTCCCGCTGATTTTAAATTTTTCAGATATAATTTTTTATCAGTCTGGAAGACGGTATCTTGTAAGATTTGAGCTCTTGCGACGTGCACCTCTGTCAAGAACGCAGAAAACAGGTTCACCGTTTTCATCGGCATAAACAGTCATACCTTCAGCCTCAATATCGGCACCTACATTTCTTGTGAATGACACCTGAACATTGCCGTTTTCAACATCAACGCAGTAAATATGCTTGTTACCGTCAAGTTCATCACAGGACATATAGAGCTTTCCGCCAAACATTTCCGCACCCTGAACTCTGTCTACGGGCTGAGAAAGAGGAATTGTTTTAACAAGTTCAAGGGTATCGAGGTCAAAAACATTGAGAACGGTTGCATTTGTCCATTCTGCTGTATAGATATAATTCTTTTCAACATCAACTGCACACCAGGGAACACCTTCCTTGTGAAGGTCATAAGGGAGAGGATAATACTTACCTGTGTATTTCAGCGTTTCGGCATCATAGAGCACGATGCATGAACGCTCATAATCGGGACCGTCTTCAACGGCTGCATAAACAATTCCGTTATGGCAACTCAATCCGCCGATATGGTCATAACCCATCTCTTCAAGTTCATCAGGAATTGCGTTTGTGGTGATACGGAATATCTCGCCTGTTTCAATATCGCCCTTGCCAAGATTCTTTTTGCCGCTGAAATAAAAATATTCACCGTCATTTGTGACACCCTGAGAAGTCATATGATAGTCATATAAAACGTATGTATCTTTTGAAATAACCTCAGCCCCCACAGGTGCAGGGGTATTTTTTTCGTCAGCACCGACAACGAGAAGCATAATTGCAGCTATCAGCGATATGCACTTTTTGAAAATAACATAAATTGTTCCGAATGTAGCAGTCATAAAACCATCTCCAAACTGTTTTTTAATATAATAAAGCAAAAATCATACTATGTCAAACATATATTTCATTTCAAAAAAATTTTTGAAACCTATTGTAATTTTGCAGAAATGGGTATATAATACCAATCGAAATAAATACAGGGGAGCTTGTGTTTGCAGGCTGAGAGGAAGTAATCAAACTTCGACCCTATAACCTGATGCGGATAATGCCGCCGTAGGAAGTCATACACAAGGATTTTTTACAGGAGGCTCCCGTAAGGTTGTCTCCTGTTTTTATTTCGCAAATACTTTAATTAACAACAACACAAAAGTCTGAAAGGCAAAAATTTGCAGAAACACGAGGCTGTTTCAAAAATTTTCAACGAAGCTGTGGCAGAAATATTCCTTTCAAAACCTATTGGCTTGTTGTTGATTAAAGTATAACATCCGGGGAGCCGTTATTAATGGCTGAGAGGCAGGTAAACCTGCGACCCGTAAACCTGATCCGGATAATGCCGGCGTAGGAAGAATAGCGGAAATATTATTGTAATCTGCAATAATCAAGACTGCACTTCAAGAAGCCTTCGCCCGTATCCGGCGGAGGCATTTTATTTTTGGAGGTAAAATTATGAAAGCAAGTATCGCAATCCAGGTTCTTCCCAAGGCAAAAGATCAGGATGACCTTATCCGCATTGTTGATGAGGTTATCGCATTTATCAAAAGCAGCGGTCTGCACTGCCACGTAGGTCCGTTTGAAACAACAATCGAAGGTGAAGATTATGACCAACTGATGGATATTGTAAAAGAATGTCAGCACGTAGCTATCAGAGCCGGTGCAGAAAATGTTTCGGCCTATGTAAAGGTTGTTTACAGACCCGAAGGCGAAATACTGACAATCGATAAAAAGATAAAAAAGCATGCTGAAGCGTAATATTCCGTCAATCACCGCCGTTGCCGCATTGCTGATTATATGGCAGTCGTTATGCTCAACGGGGCTTATACCGTCTTATATGCTGCCGTCACCCATAGAGGTGATCAAGGCTTTTTTCAGCGAGTTACCTTTGCTGCTTGAAAATTCCGTTATCACTCTTCAGGAGGCGTTTATCGGTTTGATACTCGGAGTAAGCGTGGGATTTTTTGCGGCTGTACTGATGGATACTTTTGATATTTTATACAAAGCATTTTATCCCCTGCTCATTATCACACAGACGATTCCTTCCGTTGCCATTGCACCGCTTCTTGTACTTTGGTTCGGTTATGAAATGACGCCGAAGGTTGTTCTGATAGTTATATCAACATTCTTCCCCGTAACTGTCGGACTGCTTGACGGATTCAGAAGTGCGGATAAAGATGCTATCGGATTACTGCGGTCTATGGGTGCAAACCGCCTGCAGGTATTCCGATATATCAAATTCCCCTCGGCATTACCTCAGTTGTTTTCGGGTCTGAGGATAGCTGCTGCATACAGCGTTGTGGGAGCAGTTATCAGCGAATGGCTCGGAGGCTTCGGCGGTCTCGGTGTTTATATGACACGAGTAAAAAAAGCGTTTGCTTTTGATAAGATGTTTGCCGTTATTTTTCTTATATCGGCAATTTCTCTTGCACTTATGGCATTGGTCGCATTTGCGGAGAAAAAATGTATGCCCTATCGTAACACAGATAAAAAAGGAGAAAAAAGTATGAAAAAAATAATTGCTTTATTGCTGTCTGTTTCAATCATTTTCGGATTATCCGCTTGCGGCAAAACCGAAAACGAGAAAATAACAATCGTTCTTGACTGGACACCCAACACAAACCATACGGGAATATTTGTTGCCGAGGCTAACGGTTATTTTGAAGAAGCAGGTCTGAATGTTGAAATTGTTCAGCCGCCCGAAGGCGGTGCCGAAGCCCTTGTCGCTTCGGGAAAAGCACAGTTCGGAGTTTCGTTCCAGGATACTATAGCCCCCGCTTTTACAGGCGATAACGCTATCCCCGTTACTGCGGTTGCCGCTGTTATTCAGCACAACACATCGGGTATTATTTCTCGCAAAGGCGAAGGAATGGATACACCCAAAGGTCTTGAAGGCAAGAAATATGCAACATGGGATCTGGATGTTGAAAAAGAAACAATCCGCGATGTTATGAAGGCTGACGGCGGTAACTTTGACCTTGTTGAACTGATTCCCTCAACCGTTACCGACGAAGTATCTGCTCTCAGAAGCGGTTCGGTTGATGCTATATGGATTTTCTACGCATGGGCAGGTATAGCCTGTCAGACAGCAGGACTTGAAACAGATTACTTTGAATTTGCAGATATTAATCCCGTATTTGATTATTACACCCCCATTATTATCGGCAACAATGCATGGCTTGAAGAAAACCCCGAAACTGCAAAAGCGTTTGTTAATGCACTTTCAAAGGGATATACCTATGCAGTTGAGAATCCCAAGGACGCCGCAGATATTCTTATGAATGCCGCACCCGAACTCAAAGCAAACAGTGAGCTTGTGTATGCAAGCCAGGAATATCTTGCAGACGAATACATCGCCGATGCTTCAAAATGGGGTGAGTTTGACCCCGAACGCTGGGCATCATTCTATAATTGGCTCAACAAAAAGAATCTTCTTGAGAATAAAATCGACCCCGATTTCGGCTATACAAACGACTATCTGCCCGAATAATATGAACAAGTTAGAAGTAAAAAATATCAGCAAAAGTTTTGACGGGAATCCCGTTCTGAAAGATATTTCCATTGAGCTTAACAAAGGTGAATTGGTGTGTCTGCTCGGTGTAAGCGGCGGAGGAAAAACCACTTTGTTCAACATTATATCAGGTCTTTTATCACCCGATAACGGAACAGTATTGCTTGACGGAAAAGAAATCACAAATCAGCCCGGGCATATCAGTTATATGCTTCAAAAAGATTTACTTTTGCCCTACAGAACGATCGAAGATAATGCCGCTTTACCTCTTTTGCTTAAAGGCACAAAGAAAAAAGAGGCACGTTTACAGGTATCTCCGATGTTTGAACAGTTCGGGCTTGAGGGAACGCAAAAAAAATATCCTTCTCAGCTTTCGGGCGGTATGCGTCAGCGTGCGGCACTTCTGCGGACATATATGTTTTCAAAAGATGTTGCTCTTTTGGACGAGCCTTTTTCCGCACTCGATACCATTACCAAAAGTTCAATGCACAAATGGTATCTGAATGTCATGGAGCAAATTCAACTTTCAACGCTATTCATAACGCACGATATTGACGAAGCAATTCTTATATCGGACAGAATTTATCTTCTCTCAGGCACACCCGGAGAAATAACGGGAGAAATCATTATCAAAGAGCCGAAGCCCCGCCGTGACGATTTTAATTTAACCGAAGAATTCCTTGCATACAAACGAAAAATACTTTCTTTGCTTTGAGCACGAACAGGCTGAAGTTGACACTTAAAACAGCCCGTGTTATGATAGATTAATCGAAAAATTATAAGAGAGTGTTATTATGGAATTCAATGAAAAACTACAGGAACTACGAAAGCAAAAAGGCTTCACGCAGGAAGAGCTCGCGCAGGCTCTATATGTGTCGCGAACTGCAATCTCCAAATGGGAATCCGGCAGAGGATATCCCAATATCGATTCGCTCAAGGCGATCGCGCAGTTTTTCGGCGTAACGGTCGATGCACTGCTGCGCGAAGACGCTTATCCGGAGGTCGGCAAAGACGAAAAAGCGGACAGCGCCAAGCCGTACTTTGCATGGTTCGATATCGCCGCAGTTCTGCTTTTGCTG
>JAXJVE010000492.1:0-2254 GCA_036308705.1 Acutalibacteraceae bacterium | reverse complement strand
GCCATGCAAAGCCTCTGCCCATAAGCTTGATATCAAGGTCACCGTTCTGCAGATACATCTGGTTGATATCCGTTATCTCAAGCTCGCCTCTTTTTGAGGGCTTAAGAGCTTTTGCGTATTCCACAACACGGTTATCATAGAAATAAAGACCCGTTACGGCATAGTTCGACTTGGGGTGTTCGGGCTTTTCTTCAATCGAAACGGGAACACCGTTTTCATCAAATTCAACAACGCCGAATGCCTGAGGATTATCAACATAATAGCCGAAAATAGTGGCTCTGTTTTTGTTTTTTGCCGCCTGACGGAGCATATGCCCCAGACCGTTGCCATAGAAAATATTATCGCCGAGAACCATTGCAACGTCATCATCACCGATAAATTCTTCACCGATTATGAATGCCTGAGCAAGACCTTCGGGCTTTTCCTGAACGGCATAAGAAATATTAAGACCGAACTGCCTGCCGTTGCCGAGAAGTTCTTCAAATCTCGGGGTATCGGTAGGCGTTGAAATTATCAGAATCTCTCTGATGCCTGAAAGCATAAGCGTTGAGAGGGGATAATATATCATAGGTTTATCGTAAACGGGCAAAAGCTGCTTACTGGTAACCATTGTCAGGGGATAAAGTCTGGTACCCGAGCCGCCCGCAAGAATAATTCCTTTCAAACAAAACACTCCGTTTCGCATTTGAAATTAAGCAGAATTTATTATAGCTATAATATCACTATTTGTAGAAAATGTCAACAAACATTACTTTAATTTGATTTCGCTTTATGAAATATGTTGACTTTTGAAATAAAAATGAAATAAATTAAAATAAACAGTTTACTTTTAAAAATAATTATGATATAATAATCAAGAACATTTGTTCATAACGGAGGAAAGTATGGATAAGTTTGTGCTTCATTCAAAATACAAGCCGACGGGCGACCAGCCTCAGGCTATTGCAGAGCTTGTTGACGGCATCAACAAAGGCTATGCAGAGCAGACTCTTCTCGGCGTTACGGGGTCAGGCAAAACTTTTACAATGGCAAATATCATTGAAAAAGTTAACAGGCCTACACTTGTGCTTGCTCACAACAAAACCCTTGCCGCCCAGCTTTGCTCCGAATTCCGTGAATTCTTTCCCGATAATGCGGTTGAATATTTTGTTTCATACTATGATTATTATCAGCCCGAAGCATATATTCCCACAACCGATACTTATATTGAAAAAGATTCGGCCGTCAACGATGAAATAGATAAACTCCGCCACTCCGCAACATCGGCACTATCCGAAAGGCGTGACGTTATCATCGTTGCGAGTGTTTCATGTATTTACACTCTCGGCGACCCTATCGACTACCGCAGTATGGTTATTTCACTGCGTACGGGTATGGAGAAAAGCCGTGACGAATTGATAGAAAAACTTGTTTCGATTCAATATGAAAGAAACGATATTGATTTCAGCCGTAACAAATTCAGAGTAAGGGGCGATGTTGTTGAAATTTTCCCCGTTTATTCAAACGAAAACGGCATAAGAGTTGAATTTTTCGGCGATGAAATTGACCGCATAAGCGAAATAAATACTCTGACAGGTCAGGTAAAAAGCGTGCTCTCACACGCCGCAATCTATCCCGCATCCCACTATGTTATTGCACCCGATAAAATGGAGCGTTCAATCAAAAATATTTTTGAAGAAATGCTCGAGAGAGAAAAATATTTTCAGGAAAGCGGCAAACTGCTCGAGGCTCAGAGAATCAGGCAGAGAACGGAATACGATATTGAAATGCTGCGTGAAACAGGATTCTGCAAAGGCATTGAAAACTATTCAAGAGTTATGTCGGGCAGACCCGAAGGCTCGGCTCCGTTTACGCTTCTCAACTATTTCCCCGATGATTTTCTGCTTTTTGTTGATGAATCCCATGTTACTCTGCCTCAGGTAAGGGCGATGTACGGCGGCGACAGAGCAAGAAAAGAAAGCCTTATCAACTTCGGTTTCCGTCTGCCGTCGGCTTATGATAACAGGCCGTTGACATTCGATGAATTTTATGAAAGAACGGGGCAGAAAATATTTGTAAGTGCAACTCCCGGTGAACTTGAAAAAGAAAAAAGCTCACACATTGCAGAGCAGGTTATCAGACCCACAGGTCTGCTTGACCCTGAAATATCGGTAAGACCCATTGACGGTCAGATTGACGACCTTGTATCGGAAATAAATATCCGTACAGAAAAGGGCGAAAGAGTTCTTGTTATAACTCTCACCAAGCGTATGGC
>JAXJVE010000491.1:0-2605 GCA_036308705.1 Acutalibacteraceae bacterium | reverse complement strand
TCTTAATACAGTGCAGGGCGAAAAAGAGGTTTCTCTTGACGGTCTTTTTGTTGCAATCGGTCTTATTCCCAACAACAGTGCATTTGCAGATATTGCAGGTCTTGATAATTGGGGATATATTGATTCCGATGAAGCTTGCCTTACCAAAACCGCTGGTGTATTTGTTGCGGGTGACTGCCGTAAAAAACAGATTAGACAGATTACTACCGCAACGGCAGACGGCTCTGTTGCCGCACTTGCTGCTTGCAGATATATCGACGCTATGTAAATTTAACGGGGCTGATTTCAGCCCCGTTTTATAATTTTCAGGTGGTAAAAATTTTACTTTTACGATATAATATTTATCGGAGGTGGATGAATGAAACGAAATCTAAAAATCGCTCTTGTCGGTGTAATACCTGTAATAATTGCAATAGCAATAGCAGCGTTTATTCTTAACGATACGGCACAGGTAGTTATTGATGCAGGTCATGGCGGAAACGATGTAGGTGCAGAATATAACGGAAGATATGAAAAAGACGATAATCTTGCACTTGCACTTCTCGTTGCAGACAAGCTAAGCGAAAAAGGTATTGATGTTGCTTTGACAAGAGATGACGATACATTCATAAGCCTTGAAAAACGATGTATGTTTGCAAACCGCAAAAAAGCTCAGCTGTTTGTTTCTCTTCACCGAAACAGTGCGGAAAACGCAAAAGGCGTTGAAATATGGGTCAGCAATGATAAGCCTGAAAAAGATACATCCCTTGCTGAAAACATATTGAACAATCTCGATGAAGCAGGTATTACACAAAACAGGGGAGTAAAATTCGGTTATGCTCAGGGCGATGGGAATTATTATGTAAACAGCCATACAAATATGCCGAGCTGCCTTGTTGAACTTGGTTTTATCAACAGTGAAGAAGATAATTTTCTTTATGACCAAAATCTTGATTCTTATGCAGAAGCTGTTGCCAAAGCAATAATAATAAGTCTTGAAGAGTATCAATAAAAAACATCTGTGGCGAAAACCACAGATGTTTTTTTATTATTTAATATTCAATATTTTAAGTACGGCATCAAATATAAGTTCAAAGAAACCGATTATACCGTCACAATGGATAAGGTTATCTGTCTGGGTATCAGGGGTAAGATTGCCTGTGCCTGTTGCAGGAGCACCGTCGTAGTCTGAAGTGTGACTTGTAAGCCAGGAAATCATTCCGTTGGGATATTCGAGTTTAACCTCTTCACCAAGTCCGTTTTCAGTGCTCATATTATAGTAATCACCGTTGAGATATGTAAACATATCGTGATTAACGGCAAACCATGCGTGATGGCTGCTTGAAGTACCTTTGCCGTCTTCGTAGCAAACTTTTGTAAGAGTGGATAATCTGCAATCTTCCGCAACATTTGAGGCTGCTGTGATTCTTTCAAATGTAGGTGAAACAGCAAGATAATAGTTAACAAGCGGGTCACGTGTGCTTGAAGTTATCCAGACAGGCATATCTGCAATTTTTTCACAAAGTTCATCAGACGGTGACCATGCGGGACAGATGGGGAATGCAGCCGCAAACATTTCGGGGTAAGCAATTGCCATTTTAAGAGTCATTTTGCCGCCCATTGAATAACCGCCCACATAAATTCTGCTAAGGTCGATGTTATTTTTGTTTTCTGCAATAAATTCATCAATTGCTGCTCTGAGAGGTTCAATCATCTGATTACCCCAGAAGATGTTATCTTCTTCTCTTGAACGGGCAGCAAGAATGAATGCGCCGCCTGCGGGCTTGAATCTTGACTGAAATTCGTCGCTTGCCCAATAAGCTATATTGCTTTTCTTAACCTGAAGACCGGGCTCGGCACCGTCACCCATACCGTGAAGCCATACAACAAGAGGGTACTTTGTTGCATCGTTTTCATTGACAGGTGAGAAGTAGCTGTAGTCAACGGAATAACCGTTTAGAACAGGGCCTTCATCGGCGATAAATTCGCTTTTAAGCGGTTCGATTCCGCCTTCAATTGAAAGTGCGTTTGAGCTTGCAATGAAGGTGAAAAACAGAACGAGTGAAAGTAAAATTGCGGTGAATTTTTTCATTTTTATCTCTCCTTTTCTATTATATCAAGAACGGGTTCACCCGCTTTAACCATATATTCAAGAAGAATCTTCTTCATTTCCTCACGGATTTCCTTATAATCGGGATTTGTGATAAGATTATTTTTTTCATAAGGGTCATTTTCAAGGTCGTAAAGGAAATCTTCTGTATATCGGTCTGCAAATGCTTTATCGGCATTCGGCGCAGATACACTGTATTTCCAGCGGTCAGTTCTGACGGCTCTGCCTATCTGACTTTCGGAAATCTGCATAAATACGCTTTCGTGACCTTTTTTATCCGTAAGACTCTTACCCATAAAATGTTCGGGAATTTCTGCACCGGCAATGTCGAGAATGGTTGCAGGAAGGTCAATAAGCGATACAAGGTCGCTCACTCTGCCGCCGCCCGTGAATTCTCCGCCTGTTATAACAAGAGGTACTTTTGTGCTTCCGTCGTGACACGAACGTTTATATTCAAAATTGCGTGTTCTGAAGTGGCATCCGTGATCTGATGTATAAATAATAACCGTATTATCG
>JAXJVE010000490.1:0-2415 GCA_036308705.1 Acutalibacteraceae bacterium | reverse complement strand
ATCGATGTGATCTGTGCGGATCTCTCGACGGATGATGGTGCACAGAAGCTCTATGAGGATGTTAAGGCGGTTGCAAACCTTGCAAACATCTATTTTATCCGTCAGAAAGAAACAAAGGGTCTTGCACACGCACTTCTCTGCGGTAAATCATTCGTTGGCAACGAGCCTTTTGCCGTGCTTTACGGTGACGATGTTATCATTTCTGAAGACCCCGTTACAGCTCAGCTTGCACGCTGCTATGAAAAATACGGCAAGGGCGTTGTAGGTGTTAACGAAGTGCCTGAAGAACTTATCAAGCTCTATTGCACACTTGACGTTGCACCCGTTGAAGGCGAAGATAAGGTTATGAGCTGCTCAAAAATCATTGAAAAGCCCACCGATGACCAGATTCTTTCACTCTACGCAATCCTCGGCAGACTTGTTATGCCCCCCGAAACCTTTGATCTGATTGAAAAAGGCATTGCCGCAACTCCCGAAGGCAAGGAATTCTACCTCACCGACGTATTCACAGAGCTCGGTCAGGCAGGCAAGCTTCTTGCTTATGATTTCGACGGCAAGCGTTACGATATGGGCAACAAGCTCGGCATTATGAAGGCAAACTGCGAAATCGCACTTGACCACGATGAAATCGGCGAAGGCTTCAAAGAATACCTCAAAGAGCTTGTTAAAACATTTTAATCCGCGGGGTTAATAAGATGTTCAAAAAAATAATACTTATTATTTCCGCTCTTCTGTTTATACTTTCTTTTGCAAGCTGCTCAGCCGCAACAAAAACAGTAACTTGTGACAACTGCGGCAAAGAAATCGAAGTTGCCGAAAACAGCAACGTGAACGAAGATTGGGGCATATTCTGTGAAGAATGTGAAGAAGAGCTCGGAATGATAATTGCTGAAGAATAAGAAAAACTCCCGAAGGAAATTCCTTCGGGAGAATTTTTTTGTTTAATTATTTATAAAGAGGACCGTAGTTTTCGCAAGCTCTGAAGTCTGCACCTTCAAGGTCCTTTGTGCCGAATGCACCCCAGCAAGCGGGACGGAAGATTTTCTCTTCGGGAACGTTGTGGAGAGCAACAGGAATACGGAGCATTGATGCCATTGTGATGATATCTGCACCGATGTGGCCGTATGAGATAGCGCCGTGGTTTGCACCCCAGTTATTCATAAGGTCATAAGCAGTCTTGAAGGGGCCTTCGCCTGTGCATCTGGGTGCGAACCATGTGCAGGGCCAAGTGTAGTCTGTTCTCTTCCAGATAGTATCCGATACTTCGTCAGGAAGGTTAACTGTCCAGCCTTCAACAATCTGAAGAACAGGGCCGAGACCCTTAACAAGGTTAAGACGGATCATTGTTGCGGGCATTTCTGCTCTGGTGAGGAAACGTGATGAATATCCGCCGCCTCTGAAGTAGCCGTTATCTGCTGCGTTCCAGGTTGTTGCCTCAAGAATCTTATCTGCATCTTCTTCGGTAACGTTATACCATTCTTTCATAATGCCGTTGCCGTTTTCATCCTTAACTTCGCCGCAAGCGTCAAGGCAGCAAGCACCTGAGTTGATAAGGTGGATAAATCCGCCTGCATCCTTAGCCTTGCCTTCGATATCATAACCTGTAACTCTCTTAACAGCGTCAGCACTCCAGTGAGTACGAACGTCAGCAAACATCTGAGGTCTGTTTGTGAGCAATTTCATAAAGAGCATACCGATGCCGTTGAGAACGTCGTTCTCTGTTGCAAGGATATAGGGTTCTCTTACGCCTTCCCAGTCAAATGAAGTGTTGAGAAGTGCTTCAGCGAAGTCAGCGTTGGGATAGAAGTCTGTCCACTGTCTCTGACCCTGGAAACCTGCTGCGATAGCGTTGTGGCCAACTGCTTCTTCTTCGCAGCCTTCGGGAAGATTTTCGTTGCCGTTCATAAGGTCTTTGATGATGCACATCATCTTAACAACGAATTCCCAATCCTTTTCTTTCTCTTCATCGCTCTTTCTTACGAATTCGGGGTTCTTATCGAAACCTTCCTTGCACTTTGCCTTTGTCCATGCAAGAGCCTTCTGATATTCAGCTTCGTCATAGATGCCTTCGGACATTCGACGGATAATTTCTACCTCGTCAACTGATTCAACTCTCATACCGAGATATTCTTCGATGAAATCGGGGTCGATAACCGAACCTGCAATACCCATACAGGTTGAACCGATCTGAAGGTAGCTCTTGCCTCTCATTGTTGCAACTGCAACTGCTGAGCGTGCAAAACGAAGGAGCTTTTCTTTAACGTCATCGGGCATTGATGTATCGTCAGCATCCTGAACGTCTTTACCGTAGATACCGAATGCGGGGAGACCCTTCTGTGCGTGACCTGCAAGAACAGCTGCAAGGTAAACAGCACCGGGTCTTTCAGTACCGTTGAAGCCCCATACACCCTTGAT
>JAXJVE010000489.1:0-1667 GCA_036308705.1 Acutalibacteraceae bacterium | reverse complement strand
GGTCGGGCTTCAGGGCAAAATATCTTGTTGATGCGGCAAACAAAGTGCTCAGCGGTGAGGTTGAGCTTGATAAAATCTACGATATGACCCTTGATGAGGGCAGAGATGAGCTTATAAAAATAAAGGGAGTGGGCGAAAAAGTTGCACAATGCGTGCTTCTTTACGGCTTCGGCAAGGTGGATGCATTCCCGATTGATGTTTGGGTAAAGCGAATTATGAGCGAGATGTATCCCGACGGCTTGCACGAATGCACAAACGGTGTGCGGGGCATCGCCCAGCAATATCTCTTCCATTGGAGAAGGAATTTTGTTTAAAAAATAAGGCAGGAACTTTTTGTTCCTGCCTTAACTGTTTTATTTAAGAAAGCCCTGAATAATAACTTCTTCTGCCTCTTCTTCGTTCATGCCGAAGGTCATAAGTTTGATGAGCTGGTCGTTATTGATTCTGCCGATTGCCGCTTCGTGAACAATCTGTGCATCCGCCGAATTGGCTGTGATAGCGGGGATTGAGCTTACCGTTGCCTCGTCCATAATAATCGAGTCGCAGGTAACGTGTGCTCTGCATTTTGCATTGCCGATTGCGTTGGGGTGGAAAATCTGCTTTGAGTTATCCTTTGCAACCGAGCGTGAAATAATCTGCGATGAAGCGTCCTCACCGTCAAGATATACATCCATATCCGAGCGTGCATACTGATTGCCGTGAGTGAGAAGTCGCTCTGTCATAATCAGCTTTGCACCTGCGGCAAGATGTGCCTTTGTGTCACGGACGGTTGAGTCAACGCCCTTAATCTGCACCATTTCCATTTCGCAAACGGAGTTTTCGTCCTGATGAACAACGGTCACGGGGTTGAGCACTCTTTCGCCCTTGCCGTCACCCTCACCGTAATGCTTTTCAACATATTTCACCTTGGCATTTTTGCCGATATGGAAGGTATGAATACCGTCGTGCTGCGATTTTTCGTCGCCGCTGTTGTGAATACCGCAACCCGCAACGATAAGAATATCAGCATCGTCACCGATAAAGAAATCGTTATATACAAGGTCATTAACGCCCGCTTCGGTGATGATAACGGGGATATGAACGCTCTCATTCTTTGTGCCGGGTGCAACAATGATGTCGATACCGGGCTTGTCTGTTTTTGTAACAATTTCGATGTTTGCGGTGGAGTTTCTTGCGAAGCCTTCACCGTTTTTTCTTATATTATATGCTCCTGCAGGGATTTCGTGAAAATCCGCAATTGATTCAAGAAGCTGACTGTCAATCTTATTCATCAATTAGTCCTCCTTCCCTCTGAAACCGCAGTTTTCGTTGAATTCACCCATAAGTCGGGGGAAGATTTCTTCTTTTGTGCCGATATCTCTTACCTTTCCGTCGGCAACAACTACCATTTTATCGGCAAGCTGCATAATTCTCTCCTGATGAGAGATGATGATAACGCTCTTGTGACTGCCGCTGCTCATTGCCTTGAATGATTCAACAAGCATTGAGAAGCTCCACAGGTCAATACCTGCTTCGGGTTCATCAAAAATTGCAAGACCGAGCTTGCGAGCCATAAGGGTTGCAATTTCAATTCTTTTTGCTTCACCGCCTGAGAGTGAATAGTCCATTTCTCTGTTGAGGTAGTCCTTTGAGCAAAGACCAACGCTTGTGAGGTAGCCGCAGCACTC
>JAXJVE010000488.1:0-3262 GCA_036308705.1 Acutalibacteraceae bacterium | reverse complement strand
CACCTATCTGGTGCATAATCTGTGACACAACAACTTCAAGGTCTTTTACGCCCGTTCCCGTCAGATTAGAGTTATGAATATCGGTAAACTGAACAATTCTCTCGGCAAGCATCTGAGGGTCATACGGCTTCAGAAAATAATAATCCGCACCGTTGCTGAGAACTTCACTCTCAAAACGCTGATTATCGGTGCTTGAAAGCACCATAACAATAGGTCTTTTTTCAAGGTGCATTTTATCAATTTCTCTGAGCACGCCGAGTGCATCAAGCCTCGGCATAAACCCGTCAATGAGAAGAACATCGGGATTTTCGCCCTCTTTTAATCTCTCAACAACTCTGCTGCCGTCTTTGATTACGGTTGAAACATCAAAACCGTTTGTGCGAAGAACCGCCGCAAGTTCGTGGGAAGTTTCGCTTCCGTCCTCAGTTATCATTGCTTTCAACATTTTTCTCATGGTAATACCTCCTTTAGTTCACGAAAATATTACCATATTTTCCCAATTCTGTCAATGAATAATTCCCAATTTTTGGGAATTATTTTTCTTCCCTATTCGACAAAATCAGGAAGCAAGCGGCAAATCATTGCTTCTCACAGAATCCATTGTTTCGATCATCCTCTGTGAAAAAACGGCATATCCCTGCGAAGGGTCGGAGATGAATACGTGTGTTACGGCACCGACAAGCATAGAATTCTGAATTATCGGGCTGCCGCTCATACCCTGAACAATACCGCCTGTTTTTTCAAGAAGCTCAGGGTCGGTCACTTTGATTATCATATTTCTTGCAGATAAATCCGATGACGGATAAATTCTGACAATTTCGATATCATAATACTGCGGGCCGTTTTCATCAATTGTTGTTATCATTTGTGCAGAACCGAGCCTTACTTCATTTTCAAGTGCAACGGGAATTGTTTTTTTACCCGAAGGCTGAATAAGCTCACCGTATACACCCATATCGTGGTTTATACGAAGAGTACCTATTGCGGAATCCGTAAAAACTCCGCACAGTTCACCGGGATTGCCCGCACTGCTTTTATAAAATCCGCTAACCTTTGCCCTTACTGCTTCGCCGTTATTGAGAGGCATTATCTTGCCTGTATCAACATCGCACACTCCGTGACCAAGCCCCGCAAACATTTCCGCACTGTCATCATAGAAAGTTACAGTACCTATACCAGCCGAGCTGTCCCTGATCCAAATCCCCGCTTTATATCCGCCGTTAACAGAAAGTTCGGGTTTTAGTGAAAGCTCAAAGGTTTCACCGTTTCTCTCAACTTTCAGATTCAGCTTTTTTCCTTCTGATTGCTCCACCGCATCGGTTAACTGCTGAGAGCTGAGAGCTTCTTTCCCGCCGATATGAGTTATTATATCCCCGCATTTAAGACCTGCGGAAACCGCGGGGTCAACCGAGCCGTTTTTTGTTGTAACGGAATCAATATCAACAACTATAACACCTTTGGTATACAGCTTTATTCCGAAAACATCGCCGCCCGGTGCAACATACCGCCGTTTTGTAACGGTAACATCAATATCTTTTACAGGGAATATTTTGAGTGCTGTAACTTTGGTACGGTATTTTTTCTCGCCTTCACCTTTGAGTGCGGGGGTTACCGTTTCGTTTTTTAATGAAAATACGGTACCCATATCTGCACCGTCATTCTCGGTTATGCTTATTTCGTCAGGCAAAGCAGAAAAGCCGTAAAAAACTGTTCCGAAAACAAATATGCTGAGTGCCGATGCCGCCGCAGCTACACCTTTAATCAGACGCTTCATTTTTCACCTCCGTTCAAAAATTCGCTCCGTATCGGAGCAATAATAATTTGCTCAACACGCAACGAATTAAACCGAGGATATTTCCGCCGTAATATTTTTTCAGCATTTCAAAAAATTAATGGTCAATATGTAAGAAATAATTCTAAAAAATCAGTAAAAATGACGAAAAAGTTTTTAGTGACAAATCGAAAAATATGTGTTACAATACGGTTGTATTATTATATTATGTCTTCCAGCATTAATTCGAATATAAAGCCAAAGACAAGGAACTCTTCAGACAAAAGAAGGGTTCTTTGTCTTTTATGTTGACATATACCCCCGTAGGGTATATAATTATTGCAGAGGTGTAAAAAATGAAAAAAGAATGTTACTGCCATAAAAATAAAGAACGCTCTGCAGAAGAAATAAAAAATCTTATTCACAGACTTAACAGAATTGAAGGACAAATCAGAGGAATTAAGGGTATGATAGAAAAGGATGCATATTGCCCCGATATTCTTGTACAATCCTCTGCGGTAAGTGCTGCAATGAATGCTTTTAACAAAGAACTTCTTGCAAATCATATAAAGACCTGTGTTGCCGATGATATCAGAAACGGCAACGACGAAACAATCGACGAGCTTGTTGCAACACTGCAAAAGCTGATGAAGTAGGTGAAACAATGAAACAATATAATGTTACCGGAATGAGTTGTGCCGCCTGCAGTGCGAGAGTTGAAAAGGCGGTTTCTTCTCTCAGCGGCGTTACCGCTTGCTCGGTTAACCTTCTCACAAACTCTATGGTTGTTGAAGGCAATGCAACCGAAAGTGAAATTATTGAAGCGGTAAAAAAATCAGGGTACGGAGCATACGCAAAATCATCCGAACCCGAAAATACGCAAAACAATGAACTTGAAGACAAAGAAACTCCCGTACTGAAAAAAAGATTATTCACTTCGCTCGGATTCCTTATTATATTAATGTATATATCAATGGGACACACAATGTGGGGATTTCCGCTGCCTGTAATACTTGAATCAAACCCCGTTGCAATTGCTCTTTTACAGCTTTTGCTTGCGGCAACTGTAATGATAATCAACAAAAAGTTTTTCATAAACGGCTTCAAAGGTATACTTCACGGTGCACCGAATATGGATACACTTGTTGCACTCGGCTCAGGTGCATCGTTTATATGGAGCACGATAAAACTTTTTGAAATGACTGCATCAGAAAATCCTCACGATTATCTTCACAGCTTTTATTTTGAATCTGCAGCAATGATTCTGACATTGATAACCGTTGGCAAAATGCTTGAAGCCCGTTCAAAGGGCAAAACCACAAATGCATTGAAGTCACTTATGAGCCTTACCCCAAAAACCGCAACAATAATTAAAAACGGTACCGAAATCCAGGTGCCTGTTGCAAAAGTAAAAAAAGGCGATATTTTTATTGTTAAAGCGGGTGAAAGCATTGCAATTGTAGGACATTCCGGCGGCGGTAAGAGCACACT
>JAXJVE010000487.1:0-7239 GCA_036308705.1 Acutalibacteraceae bacterium | reverse complement strand
GGCTTACCTCTTGTCATTGCGGCATTGACTCTTGCAAAATGATCTTCAAGATATGAGAATTCCTTCCACCAAGGTGACTGATAATGGATTGATGCGGGATAGTCACGCTTTGCTTCGCCGCCCATTGCATACCACGAAAGATGCGGCACTCTTATTGTTACACCGAGGCACGCCTGCCAGTCACCGTGAAGCTTATAGCCTCTGAAATCATAGTCCCAACCCGTTACGCCGTAAAGTTCTGAGAGCATACCTTCTCTGCCGTACTGATGCACAGCCGACTGTGCCTGCTTTGCGGTTGTAAATTCAAAGCTTGCGCAAAGCATATCAATACCGGGCAAATCAAAGCCTCTGTATGAACGCATAGCATCACCGAGGGCGGCAGTCTGACTGTGAAGAGTAGGCTCTTCCATCATATGGCCCGTAAGGGCGATACCGTTTTCTCTGCACCATTCACCGCAAACATCGGCAAACGCCTGAGCAAATCTCTCCGATACGTGGTCGTGATAATGATAACGGATAACGGATACTTTGCCATTGGGCAATTCCCAGAAGATTTCGGGGAGCGATGCAAGAATATCTTCGCCGTACTGTGCATTATATGTATCGGCAAAATCATCCGTCCAGGGCATAAGGATATCTTCTTTGTCGGTTGAGTTGCTGAGAAGCTTTTTGCGTGTGAACTGCGGTTCGTCGGTGAAAATCGCGGGCACAACATTGCCGAAATGCTCGCCAATTGTTTCTTTGTATCTCTCGTGAGTCACCTCAACAAAACGCTTTACAGCATTGGGATTGAGGGTATCAAGATATGTCTGATTGTTATACCAGGGTGACGGAGTATGGATTTTGATATAAGCATACCATTTTGTACCTTTTGCTTCGTCGTTTTTATCAATCAATTTATAATCTGAAAGATAACCGTTTTCATCAAGAACAATATCATAGCAGGCAATGAGCCATCCCTTGCCGTTTCTGCTGCCTTCGGCTCTTGAATCAATATAATCAATCTCTTTTTCTTCATCATCGCAGGGTTCGGTTGTCATAAGCAGACAACGTGCTCTGTATTCTTCGTCTTTGGTAACAAGACCGCCTGCGGCACCTGAGGGCCATCTGTCTTCGTCATAAAGCCAGGCGAGCATATGCTCTTTATCAGCCTTTTCACAGCAACATTTTATAAGTGACATAAATTCATCGGAAAGGTAGTTTGTTGACATACCTGTACGAACGTGCATATGGAAACCGCCAAGACCCATTTCCTTAAAAATTTCTATCTGACGGCAGAGTTCCTCCGCTTTAAGGTCACTGTTCCAAGCCCAGAAAGGTGTTCCTCTGTATTCGCTTGTGGGATTTTTGAAAAGTTCGTCGCTGAGGGTCGGATTAATATTTTTCTTGTAAAGCATATTTATTCTCCTTCGGGATGTTTGCTGAGGGGTTTATCCTCGCTTGCGGTGTTCCAGTTTATAAAGTTATTACGCTTTGCGTGATACCATTCCATTTCAAACATTTTTGCACTGTCATCAACGGGAATATAAAGCTGATTTTTGTAAAAATACGGTTCAGCCTTCATTTCAACGGTACCGAGATCTGTCTTTACAAGTTTATTGCCAACGGTAAATGTTGCTCTGTGACCGTATGCCTCAACATAAAGGCTGTCGGTTTCTTTTGTAACTTTACCGCCGATAAACTGAATAACAACGCCAAAAGGTGCATACCATATTCCGTCTTTTTGCTGAGCATAAAGCTCTCTTGCAATAAGCTCAAGCATCTGACCTTTGAACGCCATTTTAGTCCAATCATAGGTCGGTGCGAGTGCATAAGGAGTAATCAGATCCTTGGTTTTATCAATGGTGAAAACATCTATTATTCTGCCGTCGGCAAGGTATGCCGTAGCGGTTAAAACATCGCCGTCAATCTCAACAAGAGTGTATGAACCCACCCTGATTTCCTGCGGATAGAACGCACTGTGCCATATCTTGGGTGCATTTGAATGATAGATATTACCTCCTCCGTTGCCGACGATGTAATGAACCGTACCCTCGGAAGGCTTATCAAAGTGTTCATCGCCTTTGGTGGGGAATGTGCGTGCAAATGAGTGTTCGTGACCTTCAAAAAGAATATCGAGTCTGCCGTCTTCAATGGGTTTTCTCAACCAAGGATAACCGTCGTTATTCTGACCTTCGGGCATAACGGGATAAATGGGGAAATGATATGCACCGAGCTTCCATGTTTTATCGCTCTTCTGCAAATCTTCATAAGCCCAATCCTCAACAACATCAGGTGCATTGATACCGAGCACAAGAAAATGTGTGTTGCCGTAGTCAAACGAATAATTTTCGCCCGTATATCCTTCGGGCCCGTTTTCGGGATATGCTGCACCGAACTGAAAATCAAAGAAATCGGCGTGTTCAAGATAATATTTGCCTGCAGGTTCGGGGAAATATGTGATGTAGCCTCTGTTATCGTGGTTACCCGTGCACATCATATAAGGTCTGCTCTCGATTATACCTTTAAGCCCCTCAAACATACCGTTCCACTGCAATTCATTCTGACCGTTATCGCAGTTATCGCCTGCAGTGAAAATGAATTTGCACTCGGGATGCCTGTCAAGAGCATTTCTGAGCATATCGCCCACCATACTGTAATCGGGCAGATGACAGGGTTCGCCCTTCTGATGGTCTGTAATAACAATAAAGCTGAATTTATCAAGATTTTCAGGTTCGGTTTCAAATGTGAAATTTTCACTTCTGTTATCATCCGAACCAACATTATAAACATATTTTGCGCCCGCTTCAAGACCGCTGAGCCTTACCGACCAATAATTGCTGATATCAATATCGGTTTCTTTTGTTTCGTATTTTGCAATCTGCTTTTTCCACTCTGAATCGGTTTCTTTGCGATAAAGAATATAACCGCATTCAACATCGGTGCAGGTTCGCCAGATAACCGCCATCTGCGATTTTGCATCGCCGCAGAACGCAAGCATTATGTGGTCGGGAGTGGGAGTTGAGCCTCTTTCGGGTTTATAAAAATTGCCGTTTTTATCAATCATAAAATCATCACCTTCTTTGGATAATTTTAGATGTTTTATATATATTTGTCAATAAATATAAAAACTTATTTTAAATATTATACAAATATTATTGATTTTTGTTTAGTTATATTATATAATCAAAATGCGATATTTTGTTTAACAGGGGGACACACTATGAAAAAAATCGCAAAAATAACAGGCATTTTTCTTGCCGTATTGATGGCAATATCGTGCCTTATGATTCCCGCATTTGCGGCGGGTGAAACCAGCCTCACAATCACTTCATACGGTGATTTTGCGGTTGTTACAAAATGTAAAACAACAGCAACGGGTGTTGTTGATATACCGTCAGAGTATAACGGAGTAACCGTTACCCATATCAGCAACAATGCATTCAGCGGATGCGTAAAAATAACTGAGGTAAACATTCCAGCAAGTATTGTTGATGTTGGCAACAACGCTTTTGACGGCTGTGATGCTCTCAAAAAAGTAACTTTTGCAGGTAGCTCGGTCACAATCGACAACGCCGCATTCAACAACTGTTCTTCTCTTGAAAGTATCACATTGCCCTCGGCCCTCAAAAAGATTCCCGATCGTATGTTTTACGGCTGCAGAAAACTTTCATCAATTGAAATTCCTTCAACCGTAACATCAATCGGAAAAGAAGCTTTCGGAGTATGCGAATCGCTCACAAAGGTTGATATTCCCGCATCAACAACATCAATAGGCAAAAATGCTTTTATCGGTTGTAAATCCGTTGCATCATATAATGTAGCAAGCGGCAACTCCGCTTACAAAAGCATTGACGGCGTACTTTACGGTCAGTATGAATCAAAATATTCACTCATTCAGTATCCCAACGCAAAAACAAACTCAACCTATTCCGTTGCATCGGGCACAAAAACAATTGCCGACTACGCTTTCGGCGATAACACATATCTTACAAAGATTACTCTCCCCTCAGGCGTTGAAAAGCTTGATAACTTTGCATTCTATAACTGCAAAAAACTCGCTGAAATCGTTATACCTTCAAGCGTTACATTTTTTGGCTCGCAGTCTTTCGGCAGATGTACCGCACTCAAAAATATAACAATTCCCGCAAATGTTGATACATTTGAGAGTGCATTTTATATGTCGGGTCTTGAGAGCGTTGTTATTGCAAACGGAGTTGAAACAATCGGCACAAAGGCTTTTGAAAACTGCACAAGCCTCAAGTCAGTAACAATCCCCGCAAGCGTTAAAACTATCGGAATCGGTGCATTTTACGGCTGTACAGCCCTTGAAAATCTGAGCATACCTTCAACCGTAACAACGCTCAGCAGAGGTGCGTTCCAGGGTTGCGAAAACATTACCCTCCTTGTTGATGAAGGCTCGGCAGCACACACCTATGCGGTGAACAATTCAATTAATTTCAAGCTCAACAGTGATGAGGTTGAAAAAACCGTAAGATCAATTTCGGTTCTTTCTCTCCCAAACAAAACAAGCTATAACTACAAACAAAACCTCGATACAACAGGACTTGAACTTATAGTGAATTATACCGACGCTTCAAGCGAAAAAGTTACAAGCGGCTATAAAGTTTCGCCCACATATTTTGACAGAACAGGCACACACACCATAAATGTATCATACGGCGGCTGCGAAACCTCATTCACCGTAAGCGTTTCATATTCTTTCATCCAGTGGATTATTATGATACTCCTTCTCGGATTCCTTTGGTATTAATAAAAAATGGCTGTAAAGTTTAACCTTTACAGCCTCTTTTTTTACCATCTGTTTTCAACGTATTCGCAGAAGGAATACAGGTCTTTTATTTCAAGTTTTGTTCCGTCATCAAGAGTAACGTCACCGTTCCATATTCCGAAAATCTGATGACAGTTCATTCTGCCCACCTTAAAGTCAACATCTGAATGATTATCAAAAGTCGGCTTCAGAGTCATATTGAATCTGCCGTCTTCGGATATTATCTTCCACTCCTCAAGGAATCTGTCCTTGGGGAATTTTTCAACGTCAACCGCACCGATCTTATGAATTTTTCCGTCATAAAAAAGGCAGGTTTCAGTTGCATTTTCTTCGTTACCTATTGCCCAGGTTATTTCAAATCCAAAAAGATGTTTTTCGCCTTTTTCATCGGTAATATACTGACTGCCGCTGTCCCAATACCACACCATTTCGTGAACTGTATTGACTCTGCCCCAATCCATAACGCAAAAGGCATTTTCCTTTGAAAATTCATAAACAAAATCGCCGAAAACTATCTTACCCTCGCTCGGCATACACATCTGTTTTGTTGTCATAAAATAACGGCTTTCGTCTTTATCAAACGGAAAAACCGTTGTAATGCTTTCAAGATCTTCGGGAATATCCATAGTTATATTAACTTCAAGCGGATTGCCCTTGCATTTGCCTTTATACCACAGAATTCTCTCCGTTTCTTTGGTGTTGAAATCAAACTCGGTTTTGCCGATTTTATCTTTGAAACGGTTTGGAATATCACCCTTTGCGGGCGGCACGTGTTTGTTTGCACCGATAAAATACTGAACATGGTCAAAAATAATTTCACCTGTTTTAAGGTCAACCATTTTTGCACCGACATAGCCGCCGATATTGATATTCGCAAAGCTGAGGAGAATTTGCTTTTCATCAACAATTATCGTGTAAAAATCCCACTCCTTGCGGCTTATCAGGCCTTTTTTAACAAGGTTACGGTCATATTCAAAAACATTCTTTCTCGCCCACCCCTTTGCAAGCAGCTTGCCGTCGGGCGAAAGAAGAGGCGTTGCCTCGGTATACTCCCTCTGCTCCGATTTTTTGTTCCACTCTCTGAACGGTTTATATGTTCTTTTTAATTCTGTGCTCATCATATTCCTTCTTTCTGATGATATTATAAATGATTTTATAGGTTTTTACAATATATATAAATAAAACCGTATTGAACTATTGACATAAAAAAATATATATGTTATCCTATTGAATGAAATTCAATAAACAAATTTGTTTATTTATGAAATAAATACAACAGGGGAAATAATCCCTGTTTTCGGGAAGGAGGAGTCGGATGTATGCACCAACGCCGTTTGGCATAATGCTCAAAGAAACACGCGAAAAGGCAAAGCTTTCTCAGGGCGAGCTTGCTGATGTGCTCGGCAAAACCGCTCAATATATCAGCAACATCGAAAAAGGCAAAAACAATTCGCCGCCCGATGACGGTGCATTGCTTCAGCTCATCGGCAGACTTTCGCTTTCCGAAGACGATGCAGCCAGATTCAGGCTCCTCGCCTATGCAGACAGGGGAATGCTTCCACCCGAAATGTTCCGCTATATTTCAGACTCCCCTGCCCTGATTAATCTCATCGTCAGTGCAATGAACAATCAGCTTGGCGAAGATTTCTGGGGCAAAATACTTAAGAAAACAACCTGACGAGAAAGGATAATCAATATGAGCAAAACACCCGATTACGTTAAATACGCCGCATCAATTGTTCCGAGTGAACGCCAGATAAAGTGGCAGGAAACAGAATTCTACTCATTCATACACTTCGGTATCAATACATTCACAAACTCCGAGTGGGGCAACGGCAACGAAGACCCTGAGCTTTTTAATCCTGAAAAGCTTGATTGCCGTCAGTGGGCAAAAGTTTGTCAGCTTGCGGGTATGAAAGGTCTTATACTTACAGCAAAGCATCACGACGGTTTTTGCCTCTGGCCCAGTGCATATACCGAACACTCGGTACGTTCAAGCAAATGGAAGGACGGCAAGGGCGATGTTGTTGCCGAATGTGCAAAAGCCTGTAAGGAATTCGGCATTAAATTCGGCATTTATGTTTCTCCCTGGGACAGACACGAACCCACCTACGGCTCAGGCGAATCATACAACAGATTTTTCAAAAATCAGCTTCGTGAACTTTTAACGGCATACGGCGATCTTTTCTGTGTTTGGTTTGACGGTGCCTGCGGAGAAGGCCCCAACGGAAAGAAGCAGGTGTACGATTTCGACAGATATATCGAATTGATAAGAAAGTATCAGCCGAATGCGGTGATATTCAACGATCACGGACCTGATGTAAGATGGTGCGGAAACGAAGCCGGAAAGGCAAGGGAAAGCGAATGGGCAGTCATCCCGTCGGAACTTTGCTTTAGAAGCGAGGTACAGACCGGCCCCGGGCCGCTTGCCGATATCGGTGCGCTTTCGTGTATGTATAATTCAAATC
>JAXJVE010000486.1:0-1312 GCA_036308705.1 Acutalibacteraceae bacterium | reverse complement strand
GGCGTAGGCAAACTCGGTCTCAAAGAAAGACCCAAGGACACTCCGGGCAGACAGGCGGCGGCAACCGTCGGTCAGTGTGAGCTGATGTTCCTTTATGATAAATTTTTCGGTGAATACGGTAATATAACGGGTCAGCTTCTTGTTACAAAAGATGACTTTGAGGATGAAGAGCGCCACCGTAACCTTCACAACTCATTTATGAAGCTTTTTGAATACGGTGCAATCCCCGTAATCAACGAAAACGACAGCGTTGCGGTTGATGAAATTGTTTTTGGCGATAACGACAGCCTTTCAGCTCACGTTGCAAAAATTGTTGATGCGGATTTGCTTGTTATTCTTACGGATATTGACGGTCTTTTCAGTGCAAATCCGAGAGAGGATGAAAACGCAGTTCTCATTCACAGCGTTGAAGAAATAACCGATGAAATTCTTGCTATCGCAGGCGGAACGGGTACAAACCGAGGCACTGGCGGTATGATAACAAAAATTCATGCGGCACAGATTGCAACTCAGGCGGGAATTGATACCGTTGTTATGAACGGCTCCGACCCCGAAGAAATTTATAAACTGCTTGACGGCAGACAGATTGGCACTCTTTTCAGAGCAAAGGAGGTTAAATAATGAGTAATATGACAGATATCGGTGCACGTTCAAAAGCGGCACAGAGAATACTCGCAAAATCAGGCGGTGCAACCATTGACAAGGCACTCAACGCCATAGCCGCCGCACTCGAGAAAAATTCTCAGTATATTCTTGAAGAAAACGCAAAAGACATCAGAGCCGCCTCGGATGCGGGTATTTCCGATGCAATGATAGACAGACTTACACTTACGCAGAGCAGAATTTCGGGTATGGCTGACGGTATGCGTCAGGTTGCCGCAAGCGAAAATCCCGTAGGTAAAGTGCTCTGGGGTGAAACAAGACCCAACGGAATGAAAATTGAAAAAGTCTGCGTACCCATCGGCGTTATTGCCGTTATATTTGAAGCAAGACCGAATGTTACATCTGATGCGGCTGCAATATGCCTCAAAGCGGGCAATTCCGTTATACTTAAAGGCGGTAAGGAAGCAATAAATTCAAACAAAGCCGTTGCAACGGTTATGAGAAACGCACTTGCCGAATCGGGTCTGCCCGAGGACTGCATAATTCTTATTGATAATATTTCAAGAGAAGCTGCAACAGAGCTTATGCGTCTTAACGGCTATGTTGATTTACTTATTCCCAGAGGCGGTGCGGGTCTTATCCGCTCCGTTGTTGAAAACGCAACCGTACCCGTTATTGAAACAGGTGTAGGCAACTGCCACGTTTATGT
>JAXJVE010000485.1:0-1574 GCA_036308705.1 Acutalibacteraceae bacterium | reverse complement strand
GTGTGACCAAGACCTCTGCCGCTCATTTTTGCAATTTTCACGCCGCACGATGCAACGATGGGTGCAACAACAAGAGTAGTTTTATCACCTACACCGCCCGTTGAATGTTTATCACCCGTTACACCGTTAATTGCAGATAAATCTGCCATATCGCCCGAACGAGCCATGGCATCAGTCAAATCAAGAGTTTCTCTTTCATCAAGACCGTTGAAACAAATTGCCATAAGCAAAGCGGAAAGCTGATAATCCTTTATGCTTCCGTCAGTTGCACCGAAGGCAAAAAATTCAATTTCTTCTTTGGTAAGAGCAAAACCGTTTCTTTTTTTACGGATTATTTCTTTTATATTCAATGTTATACCTCCCTCTTATCAAAGCTTTCGGGAAGCAATTCCGCAAGCGTTTTAAGCTTATATTCATCGGGATTTTTCGCAATGATAATTTCAAAATCTGCAGAGCAGAATTCTTTCATAACCTGTCTGCATACGCCACAAGGCGGGCAGTAGTTATCGGGTTCTTTATCTGCATTACCGCCTACAACTGCAATTTTGACAAAGTCTTTTTTACCATCGGAAACCGCTTTAAAAAAAGCAGTTCTTTCGGCACACACAGTGGGAGTGAATGCAGAATTTTCAATGTTGCAACCCGTATAAACCGAGCCGTCGCCGCAAAGCAATGCCGCACCAACCGAAAACCACGAATACGGGCAGTATGCATTTTTACGAACTTCCAAAGCGATTTTTATAAGTTCAGAATTATTCATTCCGCTGTCTCCAATGCTATTTCAATCATTTTATTGAATGTCTGCTCTCTTTCAAGTGCGGTACATTCCTCACCGCCTGAAAGAGGACAATCAGATATTGTGCATATTGCAAGTGCTTTTTTGCCGCTTCTTGCAGCATTCATATAAAGTGCCGCAGCTTCCATTTCAACGGCAAGAACACCCATCTTCTGCCAATCAGCAAGGCTGTTTGAATCATCGTAGAAAGTATCCGATGAAAGAATATTACCTACAAAAGGTTTTACACCAAGTTCTTCAGCAACAGAAACTGCTTTTTGAAGTGTTCCGAAATCAGCTATCGGTGAATATGCACCGGGTAAACCAAACTGTGTTGCATAAGCTGAATTTGTACAGGCACCCATACCGAAAACAACATCACGAAGATGAAGTTCAGGGCTTATTGCACCCGCTGAGCCGACTCTGATAATTGTATCAACATCATAAAAATTAAAAAGTTCATAAGAATATATTCCGATTGAAGGCATACCCATACCCGATGCCATAACCGATACACGCTTGCCTTTATAGTATCCCGTATAACCCTGAACACCTCTTGTGTTATTTACAAGAACTGCATTTTCAAAAAAGTTTTCTGCAATATATTTTGCCCGTAAAGGGTCGCCCGGCATAAGAACGGTTTTAGCGAAAGCATCTTTTTCTGTTGCCGCAATATGCGGTGTGGGGAGTTTACTCATAAATTCATCTCCTGAAAGTAATTAATAACCTGTAACTTCCTGATTTTTGACAAGTTTTACAATTGCACTTGTACCGAGTCTTTCACAGCCGAGATTGAGAT
>JAXJVE010000484.1:0-1360 GCA_036308705.1 Acutalibacteraceae bacterium | reverse complement strand
CATCTTCAACATTATCTGAAACAAAAGTTCCCTGAAGAACAACATCAAAATTCTTTGCAACAAGGGCTTCAACATTCTTTCTGACAATTGAAAAATATTTGCCGTTTCCGACAACCTTTTCATAAGTCTCGGGTGAATTGCCGTAAAGAGTTATAAAAATTCGGAAAGGAGGCTTCAGAGTGAACATTTCAAATATTTCATCTGTAATATTCGATCCGTTTGTGAAAACGCTTATGGTAAGCCCTTTGTCATAAGCATAAGAATAGATTTTGCAAAAATCAGGGTGAAGAGTGCATTCTCCGCCCGTCAGAATAAGAGTCATACAGTGCATTTGAGCCGCATCGTCAATATAACGCTTCCATTCGTCGAATCTCTTAACGGAAACGTTGCGCTTTTTCAGTTCTTCGGGGGAAACACGTGAATAGCAAAAAGCACATCTGAAATTACAAAGCGGTGTCAATTCCAATGTGCAGTTAGCGAGAATATCGTTTTCAACGGTGAGTTTATCAAATAGCTTTGTAAAATCACCGCTTTTGTTTTTTGAGTTGATTAATGCATCATAAAGAGACATATTTTACACCGCTTCAATAATGCCTGCATCAAGCATTTTCTGAATATAAGCTTCAGTATCTGCTTTTGCTTCGTCAGGCTGAATGTTATATTTTTCAACGATCATCTGTGCAAGAGAATCAATATCTGTTGCCTCATTCATTGCATTGAGCAAAAGAGCTCCTGCTTCGTTGAAAACTGTTACGTTGTTGAAATCAACGGTTTCTGCGCCTCTGGGAATAAGGAGAGTTTCGCCGCCGATTTCTTTGAGTTCATAATTAGATTTTCTTTTGTAATTCATAGGGGTGACCTCGTTATTTATTGTTAAAAACAATATTGTGTGCTACTTCGACCGCTTCTTTTGAAATAGTGCATTTCAGGCGGTATACAGGCACTATTGATGCGAGTTTTATAACTGCATTCTGATGCTTCTTTTCCATTTCATTGTCAAACGGAACAAGATAGTTGTTGAGATAAAGGTGAGAAAAGCTTTCAGCAACAGACATTTTCTGAACGGAGTTTTCGGGTGCTTGCTCAACGAAGAAAATTGCTTTGAGCGGAATTTGTTTGTTTTTGTAGCAATCCTCTTTGCCGCTCCAGGGTGAACCGCTGATATAAACCTCATCATCTTTAAAGAATATACAAGGCTGGTCAAGGTTCAATGCTTCTGCTCCAAGATGTTCTTCCCAAAGATGTGCCTGAGTGCTTTTGCCTGCACCGGGCAAACCGCAGAATGCAATTCCGCAGCCGTTATGGATAACTACTGCGCTGTGCATCTGGAACTGACCGTGATGAGCAAGGATGTATCTGT
>JAXJVE010000483.1:0-1230 GCA_036308705.1 Acutalibacteraceae bacterium | reverse complement strand
TGTCATATAAAAACCTGCGTTTGAAATCATCGCAAAAATCATAAAAACAAGAAGCTGATCGTTGTCTTTTACAACTTTGATTGCGGATTTGAACGAGAATTTTTCGGTGTTCACGATAACACGTCTTTCTTTTGTTGAAAGAACGCTTATCAGGGCAAACAGAATAAGACCTGCCGCCATAATGATTGACCATATACCGAAGCCTTTGCCGAGAGCTTCGTTGCTCATATCTTTGACTTCGATATCATCCGTTACACCGCCGAAATAAAGAACCGCCATAGATGTGAAAATTGAAATGATACCCTGGCCAAGACCCGAGAATGCTCTTGCGATGGTTGAAACAAAGTTTCTGTCCTTTTCTTCGGTTGCGAATGAAGGCACCATCGACCAGAAGGGAATATCGGCAAGAGTATTTGTCATTCCCCAAAAAACATAGAGAACGGCCGCATATATACAGATTGCGGTTGAACCGGGCACAAAGCCGGGATTATTGAAAAGAAGAACAAGCACAACGGCATTGAGCGTTGCACCCATTAAAATCCACGGGCGGTATTTACCCATTTTTGTTTTTGTTTTATCAACAATCATACCCATCATCGGGTCGTTGATACCGTCCCAGATTCGGGCGAGCGGAGCAAGAATCAGCAAAAATAACGAGCTTATGCCGAAAACTCTCTGCAGAAAAAATGATAACTGACCGTAAAATAAGCCGTAGCTCAGGTCAAGACCGATTGCACCCACGCCGTAGCCGAGCTTTTCTCGAAGAGAAACTTTTTCCATTTTGTCACATCCTTGAATGTTATGGGTATATGTTAACATAAAAGATATTGTAAATCAATCATAAATAAAAAGAAAAAACCGCCCGATTACTCGGACGGTTTTGATGTTTGAGTTAATTATGCGAACATACCCTTAACGTCAGCAAGAATGCCTTCGAAGTCGATGTCAGCAAGAAGAGCTTCAACTTCAGCGATGATGCCTTCAACTTCAGCGATGAGAGCATCGAAGTCGATTGTCTTAACGAATTCAACAATCTTGTTGAAAAGAGTTTCCCAAGTTGCAGGATCCTTCACGGTATTAATAATTTTGTCTGCATCGGCACACTTGTGAGTTTTTTCATCATTAACAACAAGAACTTCTACGCCACATTCTTTACATACGCACTTTTCAGCAGCGTGACCTTCAAACTTATCTTTTTTGTCGAAGTTTTTACCACAGATAGTGCAGTCC
>JAXJVE010000482.1:0-4974 GCA_036308705.1 Acutalibacteraceae bacterium | reverse complement strand
CTTCATCATCGGCATAAAAGATCTCGTTTTCTGCCCTGTCCGCAAAAAAATCTTCTGGGGATTCATCAGCTTCGGATGCCCTGAAAAGGAAACCCGGCGATGCGAGCACAAGTGTTATTACGGCTGCCGAAGCAACAATGCCGACTATGGGCTTATAGTTGAATTTGCGTTTTTTGTTTTTGCAGGAATTCAGAATTTTTGCTTTCTGAATATCATCAAGAGCGATTTCTTCAACCGCAGGTCTGATTTTATCAAAATCCACCGTCACACCGCCTCCTTTTCATAAAGTTCACGAAGTTTTTCTCTGCCCCGCTGCAGCCTTTTGCGTACAGCCGCCGATGATATGCCGAGCATAGATGAAATTTCGTTGGCTGAATAGCCTTCAACATAGTGCAGATGAATGATTATTCTGTATTTTTCATCAAGAGAAACAAGCAGACCGAGAATTTGCGCATTATCCTCGCTCGTGCTCAGATTTTTAATTTCGTCAAGGGCAAGAAAACTTTCGTATTTCCGTCGCCTGAGCATATCTTTGCAGATATTTGTTGAAACTTTTATAAGCCATGCTTTTTCGTGTTCGTAATCGTTGAAATCGGATGATTTTGTTATGTATCGCAAAAAACATTCCTGAACGGCATCCTGAGCATCCTCTTTGTTTTTCAGCATTACCGTACACAGCCGATACAGGCTGTTGCCGTATTCTTCAACGGCACGGTTTACATCCGGAGCGATTTTTTGTTTGTTGTTTTTCAATCATCCACCTCCATTCACTGTATACACGAAACAAAGTTACGGAATGTGACAAAATATTTTTAAAAGACAAAAGGCACCCGCAAAGGTGCCTTGAATTTATTTTTTATAAACTTTTATAATTTCGCCGATATACATTTTGTGGTAGTCTTTGTTGGCATAGTTGTTTTCTATTGATGAATCAGCAAAGCCTGCGGGGTCAAAAAACTGCGAAGCCATTTTACGGCAAACTATTGTGTATTCAGCCTGTTCAAAGGTTATACCGCCGTCAACACAAACGGGGGTAAGACCGCAGACCTCAGCCTTGTTGATATCTCTGCCGCTTTTTGAACCGCAAATGCGGAGTGCATCTTTATATTCATTGCCGTAGAAGGAGAGTGTGAAAATTTCTTCTTTTTCAATAAATTCAAAGGTGTATCTCTGAGGGCGGATAAAAACGAATGCGGCATCCTTGCCCCATATTTCGCCTACGGCACCCCAGCTGACTGTCATTGTGTTGAAATTATCGCCGCTGCCTGCAGTTACAAGACCCCAGCCGTCTGCAATAAGTTCAACGGGGCTTTTGCCGATTTCTCTGATGTTTATTTCTTTCATAAAAGCACCTCCGTAAATTGTGTGTAATATATATTTATTATATCATACCGCCGAAATATTTTCAATCAGGTAAACAAACTGTAAATTATTATCTTTATGTTGAAATTGTAACAAATAAATGATACAATAATTATCTATATGATAAAAGGAGGAAAAGCGTTTGGATAAAGAGAATTTGAACGGTATTCCCGAAGAAGAAAAAGAAGAAATTATAATATGTTCCCGTTGCGGTGCAAATGAAGCAATGCAGGGCAGCGAATATTGTGAGCAATGCGAAGCGCAACTTCTCAAAAAGAAAATTCCGTTTTTCGGTTGGGTTGCGGGCTTTGTTTCACTTATGCTCAGCGTTGTGGTTACGATTGTTATGCTTTCGGGTACGGTGCTGACATCGGGGCTTAGCAAGGGCGATAAATATGCCGACGAAAAAAGCTGGCATACCGCCTATGAACAGTATTATAACGAATACAAAGAATCCGTTGCGAGCCTCAATGTGATAAACGACCTTCTCAACAGGGTTTTTGAAACAGAAGAAAGGGCGTATGTAAGCCCCTCTCTCGGCATCAAAAAGAAGATGATAAATGTTGTGGCAAATTACTACGGCCCTCTTGATGCATATTATTACGCAACAGGTTTTCTGAGCGAAAATGAAATGGCTATGCCGTTTATGAAAAACTACGAAAAAATGTATCTGGATTTCCAGACCACATATCAGGCGGCGGAAGCTACTTTCAACAAAGCATTTGAAGAAAACGCCGATTACAAAACCGTTCTTGCCGAGATGGATACCCACAAAGGCAAAGACGGAGTGAACGAAGTTTTTCTTAACTATCACAAGTATGTTATTTCGGTAAATCTCGGTGCATCCGTTTCGGAGCAGAATGCAATTCTTGAAGATATCAGGAAGGCTGCAGAGGCATCGGGCGATGACTACGGATGGCTTCTGAATCCCGTTATGTCACAGGCTCATTATGATGCGGGCGAAATCGATAAAGCAATGGCTTGCCTTGATAAAATTATTGACTCAAACAAATCAAACTATGATGCATACAGGCTCAAAATGAGGCTTCAGGTTAAAAGCGGCGATATTCAGGCTGCGGGCGAAACTGTTGCCGAATTCAGAGCTGCCAACGAAAACTGTGAGTTCACTTATTATGCCGATGTTCTTGAAATTGAGTATCTCCGCATTACGGGAGATTATGATAAGGCAAAGGCTCTTTGCATTGAAGCTGATGAGAGCTATAAAAAGATACCCGAGGATAACGGTATTTTTGACCTGATATATATGATAGAGGGCAAATACGTTATGCCTACCGAAATTTACCGCCAGAGAGCACTTGTTTCAATGATAACAGAAGATTATGCGGATGCATTCAACACTATGATGGAAGCATATCAGATGGAGTCATATTACGCACAGTATTTCCAGGGCTCTGCAAACCTCAATGACCCCAACTTCTACGGTGCTCTTTACCTCAGCGCAAATCTTCTCAGTTCAAGCGGTCAGATGACGGAAGAGAGCAAGCCCGATGTGGATATTGTGCTTTCAATGTTCAGCGAGGGTGCAATGTCAAAAGATATTGAAGCGATTATAAACGGTGAAAAAACCGTAAAAGAAGTTCTTACGGAAGGAGAGTTTGAACTGGTATGACATTGCTTTATGTTATTTTAAAATTTCTTACCTTCCCCGGAACTTATGTTAAAGGCTTCTGGGAACACCTCACCTGTAAAATTCTCGGCTTGCCCGTTGAATCTTCAGCTTATCTCACAACAAACGAACTTTGCGGGCACGTTGACCACTCATTGCCCAAGAAACCGTCTGAGGCATTTCTTCTTGCAATCGGCCCTTCGGTTATGAACCTTTTTATCGGTGCATCGGTTCTGAGTGCGGGATATAAGCTCATTTTTGATATGGGTATAAGCTATTATGAATCAAGAACTGCGTTTGTTCTCGGCGTGTTTTTAATTTATATCGGCATTTCGTTCCTCTGCAATATTTTTCCTATGGTTGAGGATGCGATGAATCTTTACGATATTTTATATGCACAGAAAAAAGGCAATGCAGTCGGCAGAATATTTGCGTTTATCCCTACTGCTCTTGTTTATGCGGGTGCATACCTTGAAAGATACTGCGTTATAAGTATTTTATGGATTGTTCTTGTTGTTGCGGTATCGGTTCTGAATAAATACGCACTTATATAATAAGAGGACACTCACGGCAAACGCTGTGAGTGTTTTTGCTTTTATGAGGAATAATATGTGAAAAGGAGAGATGTTTATGTGTACTGCGATTACGCTGAAAGCAGATGGTTTTTATTTTGGCAGAAATCTTGACCTTGACTGCGGATATAATGAAAAGGTGTGTATCACTCCGTGCAGATATCCTTTTGTTTTCAGGAACGGAAGGGTTATGAGTGAGCATTATCCGATGATAGGAATGGCAACTGTCAGCGGCGGATATCCGCTTTATTATGAGGCAACCAACGGAAAAGGTCTGAGCATGGCGGGTCTGAATTTCCCCGATAATGCGGTTTATTATCCTGAAAGTGAAGAAAAAGAGAATATAACGCCGTTTGAGTTTATTCCGTATATACTCGGTCTGTGTGCGGATGTTGATGAAGCGGTTGAAAGAATTGAAAAAATAAATCTTTGGAACAATCCGTTCAGCAAGGATTTTCCTCTTACTCCGCTTCATTGGATTATTGCGGATAAAAGCAGGTCGGTGACGGTTGAACCGATGAAAAACGGGCTTGAAATATATGAAAATCCTGTCGGCGTGCTCACAAACAATCCACCATTCGGTTATCATCTGCAAAATCTTGCAAATTATATCAGACTTTCGCCCGAACAACCCGAAAATTCATTTTGTAAAGAGATAAATCTTGCTCCGTACAGCCTCGGTATGGGTGCAATCGGTCTGCCGGGAGATTTGTCATCGGCATCAAGATTTGTGAGAGCATCGTTTACAAAGCTGAATTCCGCCGGGGATGACGGTGTGAGCCGCTTTTTTCATATTCTCACAAACGTTTCGCAGCCGATGGGTCTTAACCGTACAGGCGAAAACAAATATGAATATACGCTTTATTCTTCGTGTTGCGATACGGAAAAAGGAATTTATTATTACACCACCTACGGCAACCGTCAGATTACCGCAGTTGATATGAATAATGAAAATCTGAACAGCAAAGAAGTTATATCATACGAACTTATCAAAAAACAGCAGATATTTTATTGCAATTTCCGATAAAATGTGCCGGAATAGTGTTGAAAATAAAGAGTATTATGCTGTAAGTTCTGAAATTTACAAAACGATATCACTATAATGTAACAACCCCCTGATTCAATACGAATCAAGGGGTTGATTTTTATTTATTCATCAGAACTCTCATAAACAGTCCGCCCTGAACCGTTCTGTGGCGGAACGAAACCCATCTGCTGCTGACCGTATCGTACCAGTCGGTCATCGGCACTCTTGAGGGGCTGTCGTTATATGCCTTCCAGAGAGGAGCAACAAATTCGGCAAAAACCTTGTCCGATGATGCCATTGATGCGGTCCATACAAGCCAGTCGGATTTGGTGTAGTCTGCTCTGCTGTCAAGCGGCATACCGTATTTGTTGAAATGCTTCATATTG
>JAXJVE010000481.1:0-4207 GCA_036308705.1 Acutalibacteraceae bacterium | reverse complement strand
TTCGCAGAATGGGTAAAGAGGATGTAAGGCTTGTTATTAATATGTTTGAGGTGAAGCCCGTTTGCAAAAAAAAGCTGCTCAACATTGACCAATGTATCGACGAAACAGGTGTACAGCTTCTCGGCGTTGTGCCGAGGGATATGTATATCTCTTTCAGCACCGTTACGGGCAAGCTTCCGCCTGCGGATTCACCCTCAACGCTCGCATTTTCAAGAATTGCAAGGCGTATAACAGGTCAGAGAATTCCGCTTATTTGTGAATAAGGTGATATAATGGATAATAAAACCATTGCCGCCGTTGCAACCCCAAACGCACCGGGCGGAATAGGAATTGTCCGTATTTCGGGCGAAAATGCAATTCAGATTGCTTCAAAGATTTTCAAGCCCGTCAGCGGAAAAAACATTACCGAAAGCAAGGGATATCAGGCATATTTCGGCGATGTTTATGATGATAACGAAAAAATCGACGAGGCGGTCTGCCTCGTTTTTCGTGCACCCAGAAGTTATACGGGTGAAGATACTGCCGAGATTTCGTGTCACGGCGGACTTTATGTTACAAAGCGAGTGCTCCGTGCGGCACTCAATGCGGGTGCAACGCCCGCCGAAGCAGGTGAGTTTACAAAGCGTGCTTTCCTTAACGGAAAAATCGACCTTGCCGCCGCCGAAAGTGTAATGGCACTCATCGGTGCATCGGGCAAACAGGCTGCAGCAGCCGCACTCAATACTCTTGACGGTAACCTCAGCCGTGAAATCAGGGGAGTGGCGCAGTCCATCGTTTCAATCTGTGCTTCGCTTGCCGCCTGGGTTGACTATCCCGATGAAGATATTGAAGATATCAGCACAGCGGATATGCTTCCCGTATTTGAAAGTGCGAAAAAAGAAATATCCGATATTATCCGCCGCTATGACTGCGGACGAGCCGTAACCGACGGAATTGATGCCGTTATCGTCGGCAAGCCCAACGTAGGCAAATCAACGCTGATGAATATGCTCACAGGCTTTGAACGCTCAATCGTTACCGATATTGCGGGCACAACCCGTGATGTTGTTGAAGAAAAAATCGTGCTCGGTGAAATCATAATGCGTGTTGCCGATACGGCGGGTATCAGAGAAACCGAAAACGTTGTTGAAAATATCGGCGTTAATCTTGCAAAGCGACGCCTTGAACGTGCCGAGCTTGTGCTTGCGGTTTTTGACGGCAGCGAGCCGCTGACCGCAGATGATATTGACATTATAAATTACAGCAAATCCAAAAGAGCGATTGCTCTTCTCAATAAATCCGACCTTCCGCTTTCGGCAGACAGAAAAATTATTGCCGAAGCCTTCAACCATATTGTTGAGCTTTCCGCATCAACGGGCGAGGGGAGAGATGAGCTTGAAAAGGCGGTTGCCGAAATCTGCTCAACCGATGAATTCGACCCCAACGCCGCCTGCCTCACAAGTGAAAGGCAGAGGCAATGCTGCGTGAATGCACTCACAAGTATCGAAGAGGCGATTGATGCCATCAACTGCGGAATCACTCTTGATGCAGTAAATGTGTGTGCCGACTGTGCAATCAATGCACTTCTTGAACTTACGGGCGAAAAAGCAACCTCAGCGGTTGTTGACGAAGTTTTTTCAAGATTCTGTGTCGGCAAGTAAAAAAGCCCTTTTATTTTTCTTTTATGCAATAATAACAGCTGTTTTTAGTTCTTTTGCAGAATAATAACGGCAATTTTGGAATACAGACGATAGAAATTTTTCAAACGATGCTCAGGTCATTTCAAAGTCAGCAATCGTCTGTAAACGAGAGGTTTTTATGGAGTATATTTCTGAAAATTTTGATATCGCCGTTATCGGTGCAGGTCACGCGGGAATTGAAGCGGGGCTTGCCGCCGCACGTCTCGGATGCAAAACTGCGGTGTTTACAATCAATCTTGACTGGGTCGGCAATATGCCGTGCAACCCTTCAATCGGCGGAACATCGAAAGGTCACCTTGTGCGTGAAATTGATGCTCTCGGCGGTGAGATGGGTGTTGCGGCAGACCTCAACACTCTGCAGAACAGAATGCTCAATCTCGGCAAAGGTCCCGCCGTGCACAGCCTTCGTGCTCAGATTGACCGCCGTGCATATTCCGATTATATGAAATCCGTTATGGAAAAACAGGAGAATATGTATCTCCGTCAGGCAGAAATCATTGATATCAAAAAAGACGGCGATGAGTGGGTACTCAAAACCCGCCTTGAAGCTCTTCACAGAGTTAAGGCGGTTATCATCGCAACGGGCACCTTCCTTGCGGGCAAGGTATTTATCGGCGATGTTTCTTATGACAGCGGCCCTGATGGTATGTTTCCGTCGGTTGAGCTTGCAAAATCGCTCAAAGACCTTGGCGTTATGACCCGCCGATTCAAAACGGGTACTCCGCCGAGAATAAACCGCCGCAGTGTTGATACCAAAAACCTTGAACCGCAGTACGGCGACGAAAAAATAACTCATTTTTCATACAGAAAAGATATCGAGGTTTGCAATGTTGAGCCTTGCTACATAACCTATACGGGCGAAGAAACAAAGAAGATTATTCTTGAAAATCTTCACCGTTCGCCCCTTTATTCGGGCAAAATTGACGGCGTAGGCCCCCGATACTGCCCAAGCATTGAGGATAAAATCGTCAGATTTTCAGAGAAAGAACGCCATCAGATATTCGTTGAACCTTGCGGTGCAAACACAGATGAGATGTATCTTCAGGGTCTTTCATCATCTTTGCCCGAAGATGTTCAGCTTAAAATAGTCAGAAGTATACCCGGTCTTGAAAATGCGGAGTTTTTACGCACTGCGTATGCGATTGAATATGACTGCGTTGACCCGCTTTCACTCCGCCAGACCCTTGAATTCAAAGATTTTGAGGGGCTTTACGGTGCGGGTCAGTTCAACGGCTCGAGCGGATATGAAGAAGCTGCGGCTCAGGGTCTTGTTGCGGGTATGAATGCCGCACTCAAAATCAAGGGCAAAGACCCCGTAATTCTTGACCGCACAACATCTTATATAGGCACTCTTATTGACGACCTTGTAACAAAAGGCTGCTCAGACCCCTACCGTATGATGACTTCACGCTCAGAATACCGCCTTGTATTAAGGCAGGATAATGCAGACCGCAGACTGACCGAAATCGGCTACAAAGCGGGGCTTATCAGCGAAGAAAGATACAAAGATTTTCTTAAAAAGCTTGATCTGATTGCTGAAGAGAGAGAAAGAATCGCATCTCTTTCAATCCCCAAAACACCTGAAATTGATGAAATGCTTGTTTCACGTGAAACATCAGCCCTTGAAAAAGGCGTTAAAATGATAGAATTGCTTCGCAGACCGCAGATAAATTACGAAGCACTTACCCCGTTTGACAAAACACGCCCCGATTTGCCCTATGAAATATTTGAACAGGTTGAAATTGATATCAAGTATGAGGGCTATATCAAGCGTCAGCAGATGCAGATTAACGAGCTTCGCCGCCTTGAGGTTAAGCGTCTGCCCGCCGACCTTGATTATAACCTGATAACAGGACTTCGACTTGAAGCGATTGAAAAGCTTTGCAAAATCAGACCCGAAACCGTGGGTCAGGCTTCAAGAATTTCGGGCGTATCCCCCGCCGATATTTCGGTTTTACTTATCTATCTTGAGAGGAACGGTATAAATGTATAACACCAGGCTCCTTGTTTCCGATGCCGAAAAGCTCGGAATTTCAATAAACGATGAGCAGCTCAGTCGCTTTGATTTGCTCTCTGAGTTGCTTGTTGAACAGAATAAGACTATGAATCTTACCGCCATTACCGACCCCGACGGCATTGCGGTCAAGCATTTTGCGGACAGTATATCCGTGCTTTCCGCTGCAGATATTCCGCAGGGTGCAAGAATTCTTGACGTTGGTACAGGTGCGGGCTTTCCGGGTATTCCCCTTCTTATTATGCGGCCCGATATTGACCTGACTATGATTGACTCTACGGCAAAAAAGCTGAAATATGTTGAAAATACCGTAAATGAGCTTGGTCTTATCGCAACAACGCTCCATACCCGTGCTGAGGAAGCGGGTCAGAGCAAGGAATACAGAGAAAGATTTGATTTTGTTTGTTCAAGAGCAGTTGCCGCACTCAACGTTCTTTGCGAATACTGTCTGCCGTTTGTTAAGCAAAACGGTCTGTTCATCGCAATGAAAGGTGCAAAAGCTCAGGAAGAAATT
>JAXJVE010000480.1:0-1701 GCA_036308705.1 Acutalibacteraceae bacterium | reverse complement strand
GTCACAATCCATACAGTAGTGCAGAACGGACAAAGTGTAACCTTCAGATTTTATATTAACCCTATATGGTAAATTTCGGAGAAAGTCAACCGATTCTTTTGACAACAAACTGTGTTCCCATTTGTGATGTTTCATTTCCTCATAACCCATATGTTCTTCATTGGGATATTCGGTTGGCATTTCATCGAGCAGGTATTTTTCGTGATTTCCTCGCACGGCAATTAAATCAGGAATCTGCATCAGATATTGTACTGTTTCTTCGGGATAAGGTCCGATTCCGATTATATCTCCGCAACAAATAATCTTATCACATTGCAGTTCTTGCAATTTTTCTACAATAACTTTAAGCGCAACGGGATTGTTATGTATATCTGTAATTACTCCTAATTTCATGATTTTCACCTGCCACCTATATCAATTTCGACAAAAATAGTTTTAAAGTGTTTTTATGATTATATCACACGTATAGGTGTAAAACAACATTATTTTCTTTTCACCCAAACAATATCATATCCCATAACATCAGCCATTTCGACTGCTTCGGAATATCGTAGAGAGCCTCGGCTGAGTTTGCCCGAAAAGTTAGGTACGCTGTCGCTCCAACCGTATTCAAACGAAAGCATATCAACGAGTTCACGCATTGTCATTCCTTCTTTTACGATATAAGATTTGAGTTCATTTCGTATATCCATTAAATCACCCCTTTCAGTTTTTATTTGTGATGCACCGTTCAATATCGGTGTTGTTCATATTCATTGTTTTGTGTGTTTGTTTGCGGTTTGGTGAATTGTCACGCATTTTCGTGAATTGTGTTCGCTGTTCGGTGTATCACTATTCTGTATTGATTTCCACACAAAACCATTAATTAATTCGCTGATTTCACATCCTTTCATATATTAATCGCCGTTCTGCCCGAAATTCGAGTTCCGACAGGCATTCCTCATATCTCTATGGGCGCTGTGCCGTCAGCCTTTCGGCTGCGCTCGTTCTTTTTTCAAGAAGTCATGGCGGTTTGTTCTCGTCGGACGGTCATTCAATTGTATTGTTCCGTTACCCGTTGATTACATTTTAGCGAAAATGTTTGCTGTTTTCCGTATTTCCAAGAGGATGGAAAAGCAAAAACTCTTGCCGCTTTTAAAGTGACAAGAGTTTGTAGACAGATTGAAAATTATTATGTTGGTATGGTATAATCAGTTAAATTTCAGAGTGTTTTATACCGATGAGACACCCAAAATGACCGAACAGACAAAACTCAACATTTCTTCTTTTTTATTTGCTATGATGGTACTGCAAACAAAAAGGAGGATAACATAAATGCAAGAGATAAAAACAGTTGAGCTCATAAAGCACTACAAAAATCTGACTGCTGTAAACAAGCTCAATTTAGAAATACGGCAAGGTGAACTGTTTTCACTGTTAGGTGTCAACGGTGCGGGAAAAACCACAACAATAAAAATGTTAACCTGCCTGACAAAGCCTTCCAACGGTGATGCGTTTGTAGGCGGATACAGCATAACAACGCAATCGGAACAGGTGAAGCAATTAATTGGTGTTTCCCCTCAGGAAACCGCAGTAGCCCCGAACCTTACCGTAAAAGAAAATTTAGAGCTCATTTGCGGAATTTATGGCTTTTCCAAAGAGAAAGCAAAGAAAAGAATTGAGAAACTTTGCGGGCAATTTGCTCTTGATTCTGTTCTGAAG
>JAXJVE010000479.1:0-7953 GCA_036308705.1 Acutalibacteraceae bacterium | reverse complement strand
GCTGCGAACATCTCAACAGAGCAATAATAATTGAAAAAGAAAAAGCAGATATACTCGGGCTTGAAAGAGTATGTGTTGTACCCCACCCGCACGCAGGCGGTTCATTTGCAACCGCAGCTTATCACACAATGAAAAACCCCGTTGCGGTTGAAGAAATCAAAGCGGATGCAGGTATTGATATCGGCACAACGCTCATAGGTATGCACCTCAAGAGAGTTGCCGTACCCTTGAGGCTTGAAAACAATACCATAGGCGAAGCAAAGCTTTCAGCCGCAAAAACAAGACCGAAATATATTGGCGGCGAACGAGCCAGATACGAATAAAAAGAAAGCAGGAGGCAAAACCTCCTGCTTCTTTTTTCAGCCTTTCTCAACTAAGGCTGAAATTTATTCTCATTTTGAAAACAATAATCTGAAAACAATAAAAAATCTTGAAACAAACATATCAATAAAATTATTCAAAGGTACAACTCTCACATCATAATGGCTCTTTGTTTCAGTAAGTCCGCAATTATAACAGGCTCTTGTGCTGATTTCTTCTCCGTCTGAATTCTTTTCAAAAGGACTCCAACCGCCGAAGCCGTGACCTGTATGATAAACCTCACGCTCACTTTCAACCTTGCCGCACTGTGAACAGTAAGTAATTTCAACACCGTCTTGCGTACAGCTCAACCCTTCGTTTCTTGTTGAAATACAATGATTACATTCTGTAAATGCCTGAATATAAACATTATATACATTCGCTTTTGAAGCGGGTTTCCAACCTGTATTTGATGTGCCGTAGTTTATAAAGCTTTCCCCTTCTCTGCTTGAATACGACTGATAATCAACGGTATTTTTCTCAACGGGAACATAGGTTGCACTCTGAAGAGTGCTTTTGTATTCAACAACAACAGAAAATCTTTCGCCGGGTTCAAGTGAGATTTCATCATCAAGATAAACCGTATGGAAACCTTCGTTATCAATAAGTTTCTCGGTTGTTGAAACAAGAGTGCCCGCAATGGGATTTGTGTAATTTTGGGGAATATTCTTATAAATTCTTATTATTGTTTTAACGTCTGAGCCGACGGTATGCAGACCGATTGCATTGAGTTTTTCATAGCCGCCGCTTACGAAAACATTCGCTGCCTGCATTGTGCCGTATATACCAACAGCACTGTTCCACTCTGTGCCGTTATATGTATAGTTTTTATAGCAGCCGTCTGTTGTGCGTGAAGTGAAGCCTGCAGTCATACAAACCGTTGCATCACTGTATGAAATCATAAAATATCCGCCGTTACCCCAGCTTGTGCCCCAACTGTTTTTGCAAATCCACGCACCGTCTGATGCGGGAGTATTCCTGAAATTTCCTGCAAAAAAATCATCATCCCAACCGACAATGGTTATCATATGGTTGATTGAATAATTTTCGGGACAGTTATATGCATATTTGCTCTTATTGAAGTATGTATCACTATAATAGAATGCAGCTGTTACCGAACCGTTTTCCATTATCCAACGTTTTATATCGTTTGCGGTTTCAAGTTTCTGAGCGGATTCAAGCACAACACCCGCAGAAGTGTTATATCTGTCACTCTCGGGATAATTACCCATTGATGAAATGTTGCGAGGGTCTGCTGGAAATTCGCTTTCATCCGCCACACCCGACCATCTTGCAAGTGTTCCCGCGGCTCTTTTCCAGTTTCCGCCGTAATAGAACGGTTCTTCAATATTATAGCCGTCACCGTATGCCAAATCATCTGTATCCTGAGCAAGACCTCTGCCTGTAAACCAGGTAAGATGTGCTTCGGAATAATCTGCCGTTCCGTTATTTTCAAAGCCTTTTATGATGCTGTTTGTTTCCAACGCACTTAAACTTGAATATGCCCAACAGTTTCCGCCGCCGCCCTGATATTTGACGTCGGTTACATAACCGTAATCTCTTGAATCATATTCCGACGGCAGAGCTGACTGAGTAAATAATTTTTCACCCTTTTCAAAAATAACCTCGCTGCCGTTTTCATCAACATAACGGTAATTCTGATAACCGTATTCACTTACAGAATCGGTTTCAACATTAAGCAGAAGATGTTCTTCTGCCGCATCTACGGGAATTACCGATACTGAAGAAAGAACACCTACGGTTGCCGCAAGAATTACTGAGGTTAATTTTTTGAATGTTTTTTTCATTTATCTCAACTCCGTTTCTTTGCCTTTCAATTATAAGACGATTGAAAAGAGGTTTTGGTTTTACATTTTTTAAAAAATATTTAAAATTTTTTGATAACCGTCAATAACTGTTCTGTATATAATGTAAACAGGAAGGACAGGCAAAGCTGAAATTTTTTGCTCCCCGATTTCAAAAATGTGTTTATTTTGCCTGCAACAAGCCAAAAATAACTGTGAAAACCTAAACATTCAACGGAGAGTGATTATTTTGACCGTTAAACGGGGAGAAATTTATTATGCAGACCTGAGCCCCGTAATAGGCTCGGAGCAAGGCGGCACAAGACCCGTTCTGATTGTTCAGAACGACGTAGGCAACAAATTCAGCCCTACTGTTATCGCCGCCGCAATAACAAGCCAGAGATTCAAAACAAGCCTGCCAACACATATCAGGGTCAATGCTGACGGCTGCGGACTTGCAAAAGATTCGATTGTTCTGCTTGAACAGGTACGTACACTTGATAAGAAAAGACTTCGCGAAAAAATGGGAATTCTTGACGAAACGGATATGCTCAGAGTTGACAGAGCACTTTCTGTAAGCCTCGGTATCGGGGCGGAATAAAAAACACCCACCGTAAAGCTGTTTTACGGTGGGCAATTCATTATTTAACGGGAACGAGCTTTTCCTTGCCGCCCATATAAGGACGAAGTGCAACGGGAACGTTTACGCTGCCGTCTTCATTGAGATTGTTTTCAAGGAATGCAATAAGCATTCTGGGAGGAGCAACAACAGTATTGTTGAGTGTATGTGCAAAATACTTACCGTCTTTGCCGTTAACTCTGATTTTGAGTCTGCGAGCCTGAGCATCGCCGAGGTTTGAACATGAACCAACCTCAAAATACTTCTTCTGTCTGGGTGACCATGCTTCAACGTCAAATGACTTAACCTTAAGGTCTGCAAGGTCGCCTGAGCAACATTCAAGAGTTCTTACGGGAATATCGAGCGAACGGAAAAGGTCAACAGTATTCTGCCAGAGCTTTTCAAACCACATCATACTGTCCTCAGGCTTACACACAACAATCATTTCCTGCTTTTCAAACTGATGAATTCTGTAAACGCCTCTCTCTTCGATACCGTGTGCACCCTTTTCCTTACGGAAGCAAGGTGAATAGCTTGTGAGAGTATGAGGAAGTGTATCTTCGTTAACGATAGTATCAATATATTTACCTATCATTGAGTGCTCGCTTGTACCGATAAGATAGAGGTCTTCGCCTTCAATCTTATACATCATAGCATCCATTTCGGCAAAGCTCATAACACCTGTTACAACATTGCTTCTGATCATAAAGGGAGGTACGCAGTAAGTAAATCCTCTGTCAATCATAAAATCTCTTGCGTATGAAATGCAAGCTGAATGAAGGCGTGCGATATCGCCCTGAAGATAGTAGAAGCCGTTACCCGCAACGTTTCTTGCGGCATCAAGGTCAATACCGTTGAAACGCTCCATAATCTCGGTATGATAAGGAATTTCAAACTCGGGAACAACAGGTTCACCGTATTTGGTAACCTCAACATTTTCGCTGTCATCCTTACCGATGGGTACGCTGGGGTCGATGATATTGGGAATAACCATCATAATTTTAGTAACCTTTTCGGCATACTCAGCTTCAAGCTTTTCGCACTCAGCAAGTCTGTCTGAATATTCGGTTACCTTTGACTTGGCTGCCATAGCTTCGTCTTTTTTGCCCTGAGCCATAAGCATACCGATTTCTTTTGAAACCTTGTTGCGGTTTGCTCTGAGGTTATCAGCCTCTGATTTGATTGCTCTTGACTGAGCATCAAGTTCAATCACTTCGTCAACAAGAGCAAGCTTATTATCCTGAAACTTCTTTTTGATATTTTCTTTTACGATATCGGGATTTTCTCTTAAAAATTTAATATCAAGCATATTTTTCAACTCCTATATCCGTTATTTTAATCCAAATTTGAAATAAAGTCAACGGCACTTGCAATATATTTATCGTCTGCAAGCTCAATTGCTCCCTTATCAACAAGAGAAGCGGTTGTCGGGTCAATGGGAAGCTTTGCAAGAACGGGCACACCGAGTTCTGCAGCTATTTCATCAATCTTGCTTTCACCGAAGATTCTGAACTCCTTACCGCAATCGGGACATACAACATAACTCATATTCTCAACAAGACCGAGAACGGGAATATTCATAAGCTTTGCCATATTGAAAGCTTTTTTAACAATCATTGTAACAAGATCCTGAGGTGTTGTTACGATAACAATGCCGTCAACGGGAAGATTCTGGAATACGGTGAGTGAAACATCGCCTGTTCCGGGAGGCATATCAACAAACATATAGTCAACATCGCCCCATGCAACATCCTTCCAGAACTGCTGAATAACGCCCGAGATAACGGGGCCTCTCCAGACTACGGGTGATTCTTCGTTTTCAAGAAGAAGGTTTACGGACATAACCTTTATGCCTGTTTTGCTTTCTTCGGGAAGAAGTCCGCTTTCATCAGCCTTTGCTCTGCCTTTGATACCGAATGATTTGGGGATTGAGGGGCCTGTGATATCGGCATCAAGAACGGCACATGAATTGCCTCTTGCCTGCATTGCACTTGCAAGCATTGATGTTACGAGCGACTTACCTACGCCGCCCTTACCGCTTACAACACCGATAACCTTTTTGATATTGCTGAAAGGTCCGCAAGGGATTCTGAGATCCTGTGCTTCCTTTCTTGAATCACAATTACTTGCGCAACTTGAACAGTTGCCGCTGCATCCTGAACTCATTGTAAAATCTCCTATCTTAAACTTAATTTATAAACAAAGTAATTATAAAACCCAGAGCATAAATCACGGGCATATGAACAACATAAATCGGCAAGGTATATCTGCCGAGAAATCCGAAAAGCGGAACTCTTTTTTTCTTTGTCCATTCGGGATAACCTTTTGCGGCAAAAATAAAGCCCGCAAAAACACCCGCAAGAAAAATAAAAATATTGGGCAAAATCGGAAAATAATCCGCTGAAAAGAATGTTTCCGAATAAATGCCGAAAGGCATAAGAACATCCGATTTATAAAGCATATCGGGAATTTCAAACGAAACAAGCTCACCGTAGCTGAAAACACCATCGGCAACACTGCTTGTAAACGGATAAAAAACCGCACATAATATTATACCCGATATCGGTGAAATCCTTGAAAAAAGCCTTGAAAACAAAGCGTAAATCAATATGGAAACTGCAAGAAAATGAAGAATTCCGAAATAAATCTCACTTCCGACAAAATCCATTTTCGGCATTATAACAGCGGTCACGAAGGTGAAGCCCAAAGCTATGCCGAGAAGAATCAATCCCCTTTTGAGATTATTTCTTGAAAAAGTGCACGATATTCCGCAAAGAAAAATAAAAATCCCCGCAAAAAGAGGTTGCACAGGCATAAAGAATTCAAAAAGTGTATCTGCCCAATTCCACGCAAAAAACGAATCAAAAAGATAGAATGCGTGATAAAAAATCATACACAAAATTGAAAAGCCTCTGAGCTCATCAATAAAAAATATTCTGTTTTTGGCAGAAGCTTTTTTAAACATAATTTCACCTCATATTATTTTATCATAAAGTATTAAAAATGCAAGGGTTTATTGACTTTATTGTTGTTTTGTTTTAGAATAAATATATTGATTTATAAATACGGAGATTATTATGATAGATAAAATAAGAGAATTGCTTTTTAAATTATTCAAAAAAGACTCGTTTATCGGTAAACTCATCAATAAATTTGTTACAAAAGAGTTCATTTCTTATGTGCTTTTCGGTGTGCTTACAACAATACTGAACTTTGCAGTTTATATCGGCTTTCACGAATTGTTTCTTGCCATCGGATGGGAAGGCTTGCTTCACGGCATACTCCCCGATAACGAATTTATCCGTCAGCTTTTTGAGGGTGAAGACCCTTGTTATCTTGACGCAAACACCATAGCATGGGTAGCGGGTGTTGTTTTTGCGTTTGTCACAAACAAGCTCTGGGTATTTGAATCAAAAAGCTGGAAGCCCGCAATCGCACTCAAAGAGTTTATAAGCTTTACAGGTGCAAGAATTTTCTCGTTTGTTGTTGAAACCGTTATGATGTTTGTTCTTGTTACTCTTATGCATTGCCCCGCAATAATTGCAAAGCTCATAATCGGAATTGTTGTTATCATACTCAACTATATTTTCAGCAAGCTTTTCATTTTTAAGAAAAAGGCATAAACTATGATACAGATAAAAAAATGCTCATCTGCCGAAATAAACATTGACCCCAAAGAGGTTGCCGTTTATCTCGGCTATTATTCATCAAAAACAGACGAAACAACAGCAGACCTCACCTGCTTGTGCACCGATGAATTTCTGAAATGTGCAAATTTTATTGCCTGTTTTGAAAAAGTACCCGTAACAATAAATAACAACACCGTTGACCTCGGTTTTATGACTGTCAACAGTACATCGCTCGCAAAGAATCTTGACGGTTGCGACTACGCTTACATCACGGCGGCCACAACAGGGGTTGATGCACACAGGCTGATTGAAAAGAATTCAATCATCTCCCCCCTCAAAGGAATTGTTACGGACTGCATCGGCTCTGCGGCAATTGAATCCTTCTGCGATAAAATCAATCTTTCATTAGAAAATTCCGATTTTCTTCGCCCCCGATTCAGCCCCGGCTACGGCGATTTGCCGCTTGAATGTCAAAAAGATATTATTGAATTTCTTCAGACTAAGAAAAACATAGGAATGAGCCTTACCGAAAGCCTGATGATGGTACCCGTTAAATCCGTTACCGCAATCATCGGCATAGGCAAAGAAAAGAATAAATGCACGGGCCCGGGTTGTATGATTTGTAAAAACAGCAGCTGCCCGTATAGGTGATTAATATGAATGTTCTTAAAAAAATCAAATCATCAATAACATACTGTGACGGCGGAGCAGGTACTCTGCTTCAGTCCTGGGGTCTTAAAGCGGGCGAACACCCCGAAATGTGGAACATCACAAACCCCGATAAAATAATCAAAATGCACCGTCTTTATCTTGAAGCGGGTGCTCAGATTATCACATCCTGCACATTTGGTGCAAACAGGCTTAAATTTGATAATCTTGAAGAGATAATAACCGCTGCAATAAAAAACGCAAAAACAGCTTGTGACGGCTATGATGCTTTTGTTGCACTTGATATCGGCCCTACGGGTAAAATGCTTGAACCTCTCGGCGACCTCAAATTTGAAGATGCGGTGAGTATCTTCTCAGAATCAATAAAAATCGGTGCAAACGCAGGTGCAGACCTTGTACTGATTGAAACTATGAACGACAGCCTTGAGGCCAAAGCAGCGGTTATTGCCGCAAAAGAAAGCTGCAATCTGCCCGTATTCATAACCTGTGTTTATGATGAAACAAAAAAACTTATGACAGGTGCAGACCCCGAAGCAATGATTGCGATGCTTGAAGGTCTCGGCGTTGATGCAGTAGGTATCAACTGCTCGCTTGGTCCGAAGCAGATGCTTCAAATCGTACCCGAATTCATAAAAAATTCGAGTATCCCCGTAATAGTAAATCCCAATGCGGGATTACCCCGAAGTGAAAACGGCAAAACGATTTTTGATGTTGATGCAGACGAATTTGCGGATATTATGTGTGAAATCGTAAAATCGGGTGCAACGATAATCGGCGGTTGCTGCGGCACAACACCCGAGCATATAGCAAAAACTGTTGAAAAAACAAAAAATATGCCCTTCTGCCTTCCCGAAAAGAAGAATAACACTGT
>JAXJVE010000478.1:0-2470 GCA_036308705.1 Acutalibacteraceae bacterium | reverse complement strand
ATTTTCTCTTTTTCCGCCACTGATTATTTTATCAATTTCACTTTTTGCATTTTCACCGAATTGTTCATAATTCTCGGTTTTGCCTGTTATTTTTGTAAGAGTTCTGAGAATAGTGAGATAATCCTCAAAGGTGTCCATTCTGAGCATCGCAACGGGGATTTTCGCTTTTTTAAGAGCAGATGCAACATCACGGTGAGAAGCTATATCTGCTGAACATATCACAAAATCAGGCTCTAAGGATATAAGTTTTTCTGTGTCGACTGTTTTACCTGCACCCTTATCTACAAGCTCTGTCTCCTCTTTCACAAGACCTCTTTCAACACTTTCACCCACAGTTACATAAACCTCACCGCCTGCTTCAATCCAACATTCAGCAAGCGACGAAAAAAGAACTGCCGTTTTCTGCGGTTTATGGGAAAGCTCAACAATTTCACCTTCACTATCGGTAAAGGTGAAATATTCTCCACTGCTCTCAGGTTTGTTTGTTTCAACAGCACCCGAAATAAAAATCAGAAGAACAACAATGACAACTGCAATAATTATACTTTTCTTATTCATCCTTGAGAATCTCTTCTTTTCTTTTTAGAATTTCGTCTGAAAGTACAGCTTCCTTCGCTTTACTGAAGCCAACTCTCGCAATTGTATCTGCAAAGCGTTCCCCTGCTACACCGTTTTCTCTGTAAAAGAGAATTGTCTTTTCGATTGCGGAAAGGATTTCTTCTTCAGTTTCAAAGATGTAATCAATAGGTGCACCTCTACCGACCTTTTTACCCCATCTGCCGCCAAGATAAAGTCTGTATCCGCCCTTTTCGATTTCCATACCGTCAACCTTGCAGGCCACAGTACATCTGCCACAGTTGTTGCACTTTTCTCTGTCGATTACGGGAAGCTTATTTTCCATCGTGATTGCGCCCATAGGACAAGTTTTTGCGCAAAGACCGCAACCGATGCATTTATCGGAAACCATTGGTTTTCTCTGACCGATGACACCGACATCATTGATATCAGGTTTTACGCAGTTATTGGGACAACCACCCACTGCAATTTTAAATTTATGGGGAAGCTTAACATTGTGATAACCAATATAAAAATTCTTATGAATTTTTTCTGAAAGTGAGAATGTATCAATAAGTCCGTACTGACAGGTTGTTCCTTTGCAGGAAACAACGGGACGCACCTTCGGACCTGTGCCTCCGCATTCTATACCTTTTGAATTGATAAAGGCTATGAAATCATCAACATTACTGTATGGAATACCCTGAATTTCAATTGTCATTCTTGAAGTCATAGCAAGCTTACCACTGCCGAATTTATCCGCGGCATCGGCAACATCACGCATAAAATCACTGCTTACCCTACCGTTTACGGTAAGAACTCTGCAGTTGAATTTATCTTCAGTTGTTTTATCTCTTAAAAAGCCCAGACCTTTAATTCTTCCAACTTCAGAAGCAGGAACATTACACTTTGGATATACGGGTTTGTTCATAAAAAAACCTCCTTCAAATTTACAACAATAGTATAGCAGTATGCACTCTTTTTTTCAAGGTGTAAGAGGGTATAATAAAAATTAATCCTGACTTCGTCTGAAAAGTCAGGGCAACTCATATTTAAAACTCATCGTAAAACACAGTTTCGTTTATATCACGGAACTTGTAGTGCATATCAATAGGCTTTGCATCGTCAGAGGGATAGCCCATAACCATAAGTGCTGCAGGCTCAATATTTTCGGGAATATTGAAGGCTTCGCGCATTGCCTTGGGGTTGAAGTGCATAACCCAGCAGGTGCCCACGCCCTCATTCTGTGCGGCAAGCATTATATAGGTAGCAACTATTGTCGCATCAACGGGTGATGAAAGAGCCCCGTCGTAAACACGCTTCCAGCTTTCATCCTTGTTATGACATACAAGCATAGCAGTTGGTGCGTTGAAGTGGCAATTGGTACAGCCCTTGAGCTTTTCAATTGACTCATCCGTATTAAGTACAAGAATTCTCTGTGGCTGATAGTTACAGCCCGTAGGCGCCTTGTGTGCCGCCGCTAAGATTTTATCCGTCACCTCTTCGGGAAGATGCTCATTTTTAAAGCTTCGCACGGAATAGCGCTCCTCAATCAGTTTTTCAAAATCCATATTGTTGCTCCTTTTATCTTGTTTATTGGGTTGATTACAGTTATCCGAGGCACAAAAGCAACGCCTTCAGAAAATCCGCATCATTCTGTGCAGTTCTCTTTTTCGGACCCTTTTTTCTGTTCCCTGCCATTCTCTCCTTTTTGCCTATGAAACGGGTGAAAAGGAGATTTTCTATATTGCTGTCGGTGTAAATAAGACCGTTCTGATTAAGTGCCTTAGCACCCTTACCAAGCACCAAAGCAGCAAGTCCGTAATCCTGCGTAACAATTACATCGCCCTTTTCGGTAAGGTTTGCAATACGACAGTCGGCAGAGTCTGCACCCTTATCAACAACAATAGTTTTT
>JAXJVE010000477.1:0-2724 GCA_036308705.1 Acutalibacteraceae bacterium | reverse complement strand
TTTATATACTTAGTTAAAAATTCTTTTACACCCGCTTCGGCAAGGATATCCGCACCGTTAAAAACGGTTATTTCAAGCGAATTTTCGCCAAAATCGAACTTCGCATTCTCCAGAAAACCGTTTGCCGCAGCAATATTTTCTTTGAGTGCTCTCACAAGCTGAGGTACGCACTTATCCGAAAACGCACTTTGGTGATAATACGGTTCAATAACAACCTTATTAATCTCAAGTGCATTTTTAATTTCATTCTGAGCTGAGATAATGAATTTATCCTCAATATATCGGTCAAAACGAGCCGAAATATTAAGCCTCATAGTGTCCTCATCAAGAAAAATCTTTTCAACACAGCCGCCTGCAAGCATTTCACACAAGCCCGCATTGATTAATTCTCCTATAAAATTTAAAATACTGTTTTCTTGCATTTTGTCCTCATAATTTATCTATTTCTGCCATTAAAGTTTCAACCGCCAGGTTTTCGGGCACTTTGCAGATAATTTCGCCCTTTTTGAATATCAGTACACAACCGTCGCCGCCTGCAATACCGATATCAGCTTCTCTTGCCTCGCCGGGGCCGTTCACGGCACAGCCCATAACCGCAACTTTTATATTTTTCTTGCACCCTGAAAGGCGTGATTCAACCTCATTGGCAAGAGATATGAGGTTGATTTTTGTTCGTGCACAAGTGGGGCACGATACAATATCAACGCAATCATTTTTTAATCCGATTGCTTTAAGAATACCGTTTGCCGCCTCAACTTCTTTTATCGGGTCATCGGTCATTGAAACACGGATTGTATCCCCTATTCCGTCAAGCAAAAGAGAGCCGATTCCGATTGAAGATTTGATGAGTGCCATATTATGCGTACCCGCTTCGGTAACGCCGAGATGCAGAGGATAATCGCATTCCGAAGCAACTATTCTGTAAGCCTGTGCCATAATCTTTACATCAGATGATTTTATTGAAATAACCGTATCGTAAAAATCACATTGTTCAAGAAGCGAGATATGAGCGAGTGCACTCTCCGCAAGAGCTTCGGCACAGGGTGAACCGTATTTTGCGAGAATATTTTTTTCGAGAGATCCCGAATTAACACCTATGCGAATCGGTACATTTTTGGATTTACAGGCATCTGCAACCGCTTTAACTCTTTCTATTGAACCTATATTACCCGGATTTATTCTGATTTTGTCAACACCCGCCTCAAGGCTTGCAAGAGCAAGGCGATAATCAAAATGAATATCCGCAACTACAGGTACACTGAGATTTGATTTGAGTACTTTTATAAGCTCAACAGCCGCCATATCGGGCACTGCGGCACGGATAATTTCACAGCCCGCTTTTTCAAGCTCAAGTGCTTGTTTTACGCTGCCTTCAATATCCGTTGCGGGTTTATTAAGCATCGACTGAACGGTTATTTTTGAATCGCCGCCGATATAAATATCGCCCACTCTGACCTTTCTGCTGTTTCGCCTTATCATCTCATTAACCTCTTATCAATCTCATAATATCGCTGAATGACACAACAACCATAAGCCCGAGAAGAAGAATTATGCCTACTGCGTGCACCCAGCCTTCAAATTTTGCGGGAACTTTTTTTCTGAATATAATTTCAATAAAAATAAAGAAGAGTCTGCCGCCGTCAAGTGCGGGGAGAGGGAGAAGATTAACCAAGCCGATGTTAATCGCTATCATTGCCATAATATTAAACAGGAAGCTGAAATTCATCGACTGCTGAGTGCCCTGAACAACCGCATCTGCAACAATAGTTACAGTACCTATCGGGCCCGATAAATCGCTCAGCCCATACTGACCCGTAACAAGATCAAAAAGACTTATCCATACTATTCTTCCGATTGAAATTGACTGTTTCACCGCATTAACGGGAACAGAGAGAATTCCCGGCTCAACACCTCTGATTATAAAATCATAAACAATTGTATTAACGCCGTTGTTATCGTAGGTCTGAAACGGAACTGCAGGTAATTCAAGTTTTTCCCCGTTTCTTTCAACGGTAAAATCAATAATACCATCGTCATCCCTCATCATAAGGAAGCTCATATCATACTCGGAAAAAACATATTTTCCGTTGATTTTCTTTATTTCATCGCCCGCCTGAAGATGCTGACTGCTGACTGCATTTTCTTCAAACGAATGAATTTCAGGCAAACCTATAAGGTCTGACTGTGTAAGCATAACCGCAACAATAATAACACCCATAATAAGGTTTATAACACCGCCTGCGGCAACAATGATAAATCTTTTCCACGCCGCTTTGTTGCAGAATGCACCTTCGTCATCGCTCTCTTCATCTTCGCCTTCCATACTCACAAAACCGCCGATGGGAAGAAGTCGGAGTGCGTATTTTGTTTCACCTTTTTTGAATTTGAAGAGTGCAGGTCCCATACCCATTGCAAACTCACGGACTTTAACTTTAAAGAGTTTTGCAAAGGTAAAATGACCGAGCTCGTGAAAGAAAATAAGCAAGCCGAAAAATAAAACCGCAATAATAATCGGATATGCTTTACCCCATATCGCCGCTGCTTTTTGCAATATTTCCGATGCTGAGATAAGAGTAATAATATTCATATAAATAACCTTTCTGTTTCTTCGCGTATAAGTTTATCAGTTTCAAAAACTTGCTCAAGAGTATATTCCCGAACAGGTTCAATATAACCGAAAGAGGCTTCAACCGCCTTAGGAATATCAATAAATCTGATTTTTCC
>JAXJVE010000476.1:0-2801 GCA_036308705.1 Acutalibacteraceae bacterium | reverse complement strand
GGTCATTAACGGTTATAGGCAAATCGTTTGCAATGTTGTTGCAGAAAGTTGCAACGGCTGAGTTATAGTTTGGTCTGCACCATTTGCCGAAAAGGTTGGGCAAACGGTAAACAAGAGCCTTTGCACCCGTTTCTTTTTCATAATCAAAGAGCATATTCTCGGCTTCAAGCTTGCTTTTGCCGTATTCAGAGCCTGCAAATCTGCCTTCAAGAGTGGCTTGCACCGATGATGAGAGCATAACGGGAGCTTTGTTACCGCAGGCTCTAAGCTCATCAAGAACAGTGCCGAGAATACCGAAATTTCCTGCAAATTCGCTTGTATCCTTGGGTCTGTTTATGCCTGCAAGATGAAAAACAAAATCTGCTTTTTCGCAGTATTCACGAAGCTCTCCGGCAGTTGAATTGATATCGTATTCAAAAATTTCATCAATCTGAATTGCGGGGCGTGTTTTGTTTTTACCGTCTTTGATTGTGTAGAGATTTGCAACAAGATTTCTGCCTGCAAATCCTTTTGCACCTGTAATAAGAATGTTCATTAAAACTTTCTCCAAACCATTTTATTGACAATTCCCGTGTAGCTCTGAATGAGCCTTACGATTTTGTCGGAAACGTTTTTGTCCGTATAATCGGGAACGGGGATTGCGGAGTTTTCATCTTTTGCAAGTTCCACCGCAGTTTCAACCGCCTGAAGCAGACCGTTTTCATCAATGCCTGCAAGCACAAAACAGCCCTTATCAAGTGCTTCGGGACGCTCTGTTGAAGTTCTTATGCAAACTGCAGGGAAGGGTTTGCTGATGCTCAGATAAAAACTGCTTTCTTCGGGGAGGGTACCGCTGTCTGACACAACGGCAAATGCACCCATCTGAAGCTTGTTATAATCTGAGAAACCGAGAGGCTCGTGCATAATGATTCGTTTATCAAGCACGATATCGGAGTTTTCGAGCCTTTTTCTTGAACGGGGATGGCACGAATAGAGAATAGGCATATCGTATTTTTCGGCAAGGGTGTTGAGTGCGTTGAAAAGTGAGAAGAAGTTTTTATCCGTATCGATATTTTCTTCTCTGTGAGCCGAAAGAAGAATGTATTTTTTTTCTTCAAGACCGAGTTTTTCAAGAATATCGCTCTTGAGAATTTTATCAATGTTTGCATTAAGAACCTCTGCCATAGGCGAGCCTGAAACGTAGGTTCTTTCTTTGGGCAGACCGCAGTCAGCGAGGTATCTTCTTGCGTGCTCCGAATATGCAATGTTAACGTCTGAGATGATGTCAACAATTCTTCTGTTTGTTTCTTCGGGGAGGCATTCGTCCTTACAGCGATTGCCTGCTTCCATATGAAAAATGGGAATATGAAGCCTTTTTGCACTGATTGCTGAAAGACAGCTGTTGGTATCGCCGAGGATAAGAAGTGCATCGGGCTTTGTTTCTTCCATAAGTTCATATGATGAAGCGATAATGTTGCCGACAGTCTGACCGAGGTTTTCGCCAACGCAGTTGAGATATACTTCGGGCACGTCAAGGTTCAGGTCTTCAAAGAAAATGCCGTTGAGGGTATAGTCATAATTCTGACCCGTATGAGCAAGCACGGCATCAAAATGCTTACGGCATTTTTTGATAACTTCCGAAAGACGGATGATTTCGGGTCTTGTGCCTACGATAATAAGCAGTTTCAGTTTGCCGTTATTTTTAAATTCAACATTATATTTCATTATGACTCAAACTCCTCAAGTCTTTCTTTGATATAGTCAAGTTCAAGAAGCTTTTCTTTAACTTCTTCAACGTTAAGAATTCTGGTGTTGTTGCTGTTGAATTCGGTAAGTTCGGCACGCTTGATGTCGCCGTCTGAGAAATATTTATCGTAGTTAAGGCTTCTGTTGTCTGCACGTACTCTGAAGAAATCGCCCATATCTTCAGCTTTTGCACACTCCTCGTTTGTGAGAAGAGTTTCATACATCTTTTCACCGTGACGGATACCAATAATCTTGATATCTTCCTTTTTACCGCCGAAAAGTTCGCAAACCGCCTCAGCCTGGGTCTGAATTGTGCAGGCGGGAGCTTTCTTAACAAAGATATCACCGCTTACGCACTCTTTGAATGCAAAAAGAACAAGGTCAACCGCTTCTTCAAGCGACATAATGAAACGGGTCATATCGGGGTTTGTGAGGGTGATGGGCTGACCGTTTTTAATCTGGTCAATCCAGAGGGGAACAACAGAACCTCTGCTGCAAAGAACGTTGCCGTAACGTGTGCAGCAGATTTTTGTTTTGTTGGGGTCAACGTTTCTTGCTTTTGCCGTTGCAACTCTTTCTTCAAGAGCTTTTGTGATACCCATTGCGTTGATGGGATATGCCGCCTTATCTGTTGAAAGGCAGATAACGGATTTTACACCTGCGTCAACTGCGGCGGTAAGCACGTTATCAGTGCCGATAACGTTGGTTTTGACTGCTTCCATAGGGAAGAATTCGCAGGAGGGAACCTGCTTGAGTGCCGCTGCATGGAAAACGTAGTCAACGCCGACCATAGCATCTCTGAGCGAATCAATGTTACGAACGTCGCCGATGTAGAATTTGATTTTGTCTGCAACTTCGGGCATCTTTGCCTGAAATTCGTGACGCATATCGTCCTGCTTCTTTTCATCGCGTGAAAAAACACGGATTTCTTTTATATCTGTTCTGAGAAAACGATTGAGTACGGCATTGCCGAAAGAACCCGTACCGCCTGTAATAAGTAAGGTTTCACCTGCAAAATCAAACATTTTTATCATCTCCGTCAATTTTTTCTATACAAGGTAACACTGCATTACCCC